>NZ_JBFTEP010000160.1:0-7344 GCF_047229365.1 Cellulomonas pasadenensis
GCCGGCGACGCCGCGGCGGCACGCGCGCGCGCCGCCGCTCTCGGGGTGGGCGCCCGCGTGTCGGTGCACCCGCACCGGGACGACTTCGCCGACGTCCTGCTCGGCGCGCTCGCCACCCTCGACCGCACCGGGGTGGACGTCGTGACCGACGACGTGTCGACGCTCGTGCGCGGCCCCGAGGCCGACGTGCTGCGGGTCGTCGTGGACCTGGTCGCCGCGGTCGCGCGCGCCGGCGGGCACGTCGTCGCGCACGTCCACCTCTCGCGCGGCTGCCCGGGCGAGGTCGCGTGCGACCTCGCCGACGACGTGGTCCTCGCGCCCGTCGACCTGGCACCCCCGGCACCCGTGGGCGTGCCCGCGAGCGCGCACTGGGCGCTCTACCCGCTCGGCGTGGACGGGCACCTCGACGCCGTGCTGGCGGCGGTCGACGAGGCGGGGGCGCGCGTGCGCGTGACGCCCGAGCACTACGTGACCCGGCTCGACGGCGACCTCGCCGACGTGCTCGGGACGGTGGCGCTCGCGTGGGCCCGCACCGGTGAGCGCGTCCGGCACGTCGTCACCCACGTGACCGTGTCGGTCGGGTCGCCGTCCGTCGGGTCGCCGTCCGTCGCGCCGTCGGCGGTGGCGCGGTGACCGCCGCGGGGCGCGACGTCGTGCCCGGACCGGTGAGCGCGGACGCGGGGGCCGACGCACCGGTCGACGCACGCGTCGTCGACGTGCGCGCACGGCGCGGGCTGACGCTGTCGGAGCTCGTGCTCCTGACCGTCCTCGCGGTCGTGTTCGGCTTCCTGTACTGGGCGCTCGTGCAGGCGTGGGCGGCGCTGCAGGTGGCGATGGGCCCGTTCGGCGACCTGGCGCAGCACGTGCTCATCGGCGGGTGGATGGTGGTCGCGCCGCTCGCGCTCCACATCGTCCGCAAGCCGGGCGTCGGGGTGGTCGTCGAGCTCGTGGCGGCGCTCGTCGAGGTGGCGTTCCTCGCGTCGCCGGTGGGGCCGATGCTGCTCGTCGTCGGGCTCGTGCAGGGCGTCGGCGCCGAGCTCGCCTTCACGCTCACCCGCTACCGCCGGTACGGCTGGTGGGTCTTCGTCGCGAGCGGCGTCAGCGCCGGGCTCGCGAGCACGCTGCTCGGCACGCTGCGGTACGGCTGGCACCTCCAGGACCTGTTCGCGCTGCGCGTCGGGCTCCAGGTGGTCAGCGGCGTCGTGCTGTGCGGTCTGCTCGCACGCGTCCTCGGCGACGCGCTGGCCCGTACCGGTGTGCTCGACGAGACGGCCCTCGGCCGCGAGCGGCGTGCCCGGCGGGCCGCTCGTCGCGGCGTGGACGGTCCGGGGGTCGGCGGTGCCGGGGTGGACGAGGTGCCGGCGTGATCGAGGCGACGGGCCTGCGGGTGCGCTGGCCGCACGCCGGGGACGACGTGCTCGCCGGCGTGGACCTGCGGGTGGACGCCGGCGAGCGGGTGCTCGTGCTGGGCACGTCCGGGTCGGGCAAGAGCACGCTGCTGCGCACCCTCGCCGGGGTCGTGCCGCAGCAGGTCGACGCGTCCACGTGGGGCGACGTGCGCGTCGCCGGGCACCGCGTCCTCACCCCGGTCGCCCCGGGTGCACCCGCCGTGCCGACGACCACGACCGCCGGCGTGGCGCGCGACGTCGGCACGCTCACGCAGGACCCGTGGGCGCAGCTGTGCCTGCCGACCGTGGCCGACGAGGTGGCCTCCGGCCTGGAGCACCGGGCCGTCCCCCGGGAGGAGATCGGACCCCGCGTGCGCGCGGCGCTCCTCGCCGTGGGTGCCGCGCACCTGCGCGGTCGCCGGACGGCCGAGCTGTCGGGCGGCGAGGGGCAGCGGGTGGCGCTCGCGACGGTCCTGGCGGCGCGTCCGCGGGTGCTCCTGCTCGACGAGCCCACGGCGCTGCTGGACCCGGCCGGGGCCGCCGCCGTGGGGGCCGCGGTGGGTCGCGCCGCGGCCGGGCGCGCCACGCTCCTCGTCGAGCACCGGCTCGACGAGCAGGGCGAGCGGGATCCGGACGGGCCCGGGGGTGGTGCACGCACCCTGCCGGGCCGCGTCGTCGTGCTGGGCCCGGCGGGCCGCGTGCGCGCCGACGGTCCGACCCGCGACGTGCTGGGCGACCTGGCCCCCGACCTCGCCGCGCTGGGCACGTGGCTGCCGTGGTGGGCCGAGCTCGCCGCCGCGCGGGTGCGCGACCTGCGGGACCTGCCGGCTGCGTCGTCCCCGCGCGCCCCGACCGGGTCCCCCGTGCTCCTGCACGCCCGCGACCTCGTCGTCCGGCGCGGGGGCCGCACCGTGGTCGACGGGGTCTCGCTCGACGTGCGCGCCGGCCGGGTGACCGCCGTCGTCGGGCTCAACGGGTCGGGCAAGAGCTCGCTGCTGCTGGCGCTCGCCGGCCTGCTGCCCGCCGACGGCGTCGTGCGCGGGCCGCGCCCCGCGCTCGTCCTGCAGCGGCCGGAGCAGCAGCTGCTCGCCCGGACGGTGCGGGACGAGGTCGCCTGGGGCCTGCGCCGGGCAAGGGTTCCGGACGTCGACACCCGCACCGACGCGGCACTCGCCGCCCACGACCTCACCCCGCTCGCCGGCGCGGACCCGTTCCGGCTGTCGGGCGGCCAGCAGCGCCGGCTCGCGGTCGCGGCGGCGACGGTCGGGGACCACGACGTGGTGCTCGCGGACGAGCCGACCTTCGGGCAGGACCGGGCGACGTGGCGCACGTGCGCGCGGGCGTGGCGCGGGCTCGCGGACGCCGGGCGCGGCGTCGTCCTGGTGACGCACGACGTGCGGCTCGTGGCGGAGGTGGCCGACGACGTGCTGGTCCTGCGCGACGGGCGGGTGCTCGCGCACGGTCCCGTGGACGCCGTGCTGCGCGCCGGGGCACTCCCCCGCGCGGGCCTCCCGCTGCCGCCGGCCGTGCGTGCGGCGGTCGCGGACGGCCGTCCGCTCGCCGCCGTGCTCGGCGCGCTGGCCGCGCGCACCGGCGAGCCGGCGGCGGAGGTGCTCGCATGACGGCCGCCGCAGCGCCGGCGCCCCGCCCGCCGGCGCTCGCGCGGCGCGACCCGACGCTGGTGCTCGCCACCCTGCTGGTGGTCTCGCTGCTCCTGCTCGTCCCCGTCGACCCGTGGACGCCGGGTGCGCTGCTGGTCGTGGCGGTCGTGGCGGCGCGCGCCGGCGGCGTCCCGTGGCGGACGCTGCTGCGCGGCGCCGCGACGTTCGGCCCGTTCGCCGCGTCCGTCCTCGCGGTCAACCTCGTGACGCGCCCCGGCGTGCCCGTGGGGCACGTGGGCGGGCTCACCGTCACGGACGTCGGCGTCCTCGTCGGCGCGGGCCTCGCGGTGCGCACGCTGCTCGTCGGGACGCTCGCGGTCGTGGTGGCGTCGTCGCTCGACCCCGTGCGGCTCGTCACCAGCCTGCACCAGCGGGCCGGCCTGACACCCCGGTGGGCCGCGGCGCTGCTGGCGGGGCACCGCGTGCTCGAGCAGCTGCCCGCGCGCTGGGTCGCCGTCCGGCAGGCTCAGGCGGCGCGGCTGCCGGGGCCGCGCCCGCGTCGGCCCGGACGGCTGCCGGCGCACCCCGGTCTGCTCGGCCGGGCGGCCTTCACGCTCCTCGTCGTGACGCTGCGGCAGGCGCAGCAGATGGCCGTGGCGCTCGAGACCCGTGGGGTCGGGTCGGGGCCGCGGACCGTGCACCGGCCGGTGCCCCTCGGGGTGCGGGACGGCGCGCTCGCGGCCACCGCGCTCGGCGTCGTGGTGCTGGTGGGCCTGGCGACGTGGCGGCTGGGCCTCCTCGAGACGTGGGCCACCGTGGGCCGGTGACCCGGCCGGCCCGTGGTCGACGGCGGCCGGCGCCGGGCCGTCCGCCGTCTCAGGCGGCGTGCGCCTCGCGAGCGCTGACGCGGACCACGTTGCGCCACGGGTCCGCGAACCGGAGCGTGGCGCCGTCGTCGTCAGGCGTCACGCCCGCGGACCGGACGCGCTCGCGCAGCGCCCCGAGGTCGTCGGCCGTCGGGACGACCACGCGCACCTCGCCCAGGCCGAGGGACGACGCCCGCGGACCCGCGCCCGCCGTGCCCCACGTGTTCATCGCGAGGTGGTGGTGGTAGCCGCCGGCCGACACGAACAGCGCGCCCTGCCACTCGGCCTGCACCTCGAAGCCGAGCGCGTCCACGTAGAAGGCGCGCGCCCCGGCGACGTCCCCCACCTGCAGGTGGACGTGACCGACGACCGTCGCGTCGTCGCCGGACGGCTCCGGGTGGGCGAGGTGCTCGCCGAGGAACGCGTGCGGGTCCAGCCGCAGCGAGTCCATGACGACGCCGCCCTGCGGGGTGCGCCGCCACAGCTCACGGCTGCGGTCCCAGTACAGCTCGACGCCGTTGCCCTCGGGGTCGGTCAGGTAGAAGGCCAGCGAGACGAGGTGGTCCGCGGACCCCACGTAGGTGTGCGGCGCGTGGCGCGCCACGGAGGCGAGGGTGGCGGCGAGGCCGGCACGGTCGTCGAACAGCAGGGCCGTGTGGAACAGCCCCGCGGACCCGCGCGTGCGGGGCGGCAGGTCGGGCGTGTGCTCCAGCACGACGAGGGGGACGCCGCGGCGGCCGAGGACGACCCGGGCCGGGGCGGCACCGCCGGCGTCGCCGGCGAACCGGTCCCCCGGCCGGTCGACCGGCTCGAGGCCGAGGACGTCGCGGTAGTACGTCAGCTGCCGGTCGAGGTCGCCGACCAGGAGCGTGACCGCGTCCATCGCGGTGCCGGCGGCGATCGGCTCGGGCGCGTGGTGACGGGTGAGCGGCCGGTCGGCGCCGGCTCCGGGCGCGGGGGCGGTGGACATGCGGCCAGCCTACAGTTGATGCTTCAATAGTTCAACTATCAACTAATCCGACGAACGGTCACCGGTCGTAGGCGCCGGACATCCGGTGGTCGTGCCCGAACCCCGGCAGGAACCGCGGGCCCGCCGCGGCGAGCTCGGCGGCGTACGCGTCGGCCCAGGCCCCGAACGGCGCGTGCGCGAGCGCGTCGTTGGCGAACCGCGCGTCCTCCGTCACCTCCGTCACGCAGAACCCGGGGATGGCGAGATCGGTCACCGGGCCGCCGCGCTCGACCTCCGCGACGACGAGCGGCGCGTTCGCGCCGGCGAAGACGTCGACGACCCAGCCGTCGTCCCCCAGCCACACCGAGTGCCGCAGCTTGGCCACCCGCGCGCCGCCGCGACGCACCATCTCGACCCCGACCTGCGCGTCGATCTCCCGCTCGGCCTCGTACCGGGTGCCACCGGCCATCGGGCCCTTCACCGTGACGGCGCAGAAGTCCACGGCGTCCGCGAAGCGCTCGAGCAGGGTCACCTCGTCCGTCCGCAGGTCGACCGGGACGTCGACCGACGACGCCTGCGCGCGCACGCGCAGCGCGTAGCCGCCGTCGGCGAGGTAGTAGCTCTGCACGATCAGCGCCGGCGCGGTCTCCAGCAGCCGCGCCGGGACGTCGCGCGCGAGGAACCGTCGCTCGAACTCGAAGTCGCCGTACCCCGTGTCGCTCATGGCCCGCCCGTCCGCCGTCGGACCGCGCGGACGCGCGGCCCTCGCACCCACGCTAGCGACCGGGGGCCCGCGCGCGCGGGAGCGCGCCGGGCCGCACCCTGTCGCGTGCACCCTCCACCAGACGGGCGAACCCGTCCGACTGTTCTTGCTGCAACTTGCAGCAAGCCGTTTACAGGTCGGGTGGTGGCCGCCTACGGTCGCGACGGCCCGGTCCGCGCACCGCTGCGCAGCCCACCGTCGACGAAGGAGTCCTCGTGCACCGCTCCCCCACGCCGCGCCGCGCCCGCCGGGTCGCCGCCCCCGCCGTCGTCGTCTCGCTCGCCCTGCTCGCCGCGGCGTGCGCCGGCGACGCGCCGGGCGCCGCCCCCGCGGGCGAGGCCGAGCGCATCACCGTGTGGACCGACGAGGACCGGCTGCCCACGTTCGAGGCCCTCGCGGCGGAGCACACCGCCGCGACCGGCGTCGCGGTCACGGTCGAGGGACGGGCCAACGACGAGCTGCGCCAGGCGTTCCTCGCGGGCGTCGGCTCGGGTCGCGGGCCGGACGTGCTGGTCGGTGCGCACGACTGGCTCGGCGAGCTCGTCGCCGCGGGCGCGGTCGTCCCCGTCGCGCTCGACGACCCCGCGGCGTTCGTGCCCGCCGCCGTGCAGGCCGTCGCGTACGACGGGGACACGTACGGCGTGCCGCTCTCGACCGAGAACGTGGCCCTCGTCCGCAACGACGACCTCACGAGGCTCGACCCGGCGACGTTCGAGGAGGCCGTGGCCGAGGGCGAGCGCCTCGTCGCCGCGGGCCGCGCCGACCGCCCCCTGCTGCTCCAGCAGACCGAGGCGGCCAGCGACCCGTACCACCTGTACCCGCTGCAGACGTCGTTCGGGGTGCCGGTCTTCGCCGCGGACGCGACCGGGTCGTACACCTCGGAGCTCGCGCTCGCCGGCGAGGGCGGGCACGCCTTCGCCGCGTACCTCGGCGAGCTCGGCGACCGCGGCGTGCTCGACCCCGCCGTCGACGCCGACGTCGCGCGCGAGACGTTCGAGGCCGGGCGCGCGCCGTTCGTGGTGACGGGACCGTGGAACGTGCCCGCGTTCCTCGAGGCGGGGATCGACGTCACGGTCCTGCCCGTGCCGCCGGCCGGACCGCAGCCGGCCCAGCCGTTCGTCGGCGTGCAGGCGGCGTTCGTGTCGGCGACGACGCCGCGCGAGCCGCTCGCCCTCGCCTTCGTCGCGTCGCTCGCCGCCCCCGAGGTGCAGGCGCGCATCGCCGAGGCCACCGGGCGCGCGCCGGCCGTCGCGGCCGCCGTCGACGCGTTCGCCGACGACCCGGTGCTGCAGGGCTTCTCCGCGGCCGGTGCCGAGGGCGCGCCGATGCCCGCGATCCCGCAGATGTCGGTGGTGTGGTCGTTCTGGGGCTCGGTCGAGCACCAGCTCGTCACGGGGTCCGGCGACCCGGCCGCGCTGTGGGACGGCATGGTCGCGGGCATCGAGGGCGCGGTCGCGGACGCCTGACCGCCAGCGGCGACCCCGCGGCGCGCGGTCCCGCACCGGTTCGGGGATTGCGCTTCCCGCAGTTCGCGTGCCACGGTGGGTGCGGGTGGTGAGAAACCGGTTTCTCGCCGCCTGCCCATCGACACGCTCGCCACCGAGACGAAGGAGTCCGGCATGCGCGCCGCCCCCGCACCGAGCCCCCATCCCCACGACGACCACCACGACCGGACCCACGCGACGGACCGCCCCGCGCGACGCACCCGCCCGGCCTCCCGGCGTGCCGCCGTCGCGGCGCTCGCCGCCGCCGGCCTCGTCCTGCCGGTGACCGCCGC
>NZ_JBFTEP010000161.1:0-7139 GCF_047229365.1 Cellulomonas pasadenensis
GCACGGTCCAGGTCGTACGGGCCCGCGGGCCCGTGCGCGCCTGCGGGCGCCGGCGGACCGGCCGGGTCGGACGGGTGGGTGACGGGCACGGCTGCTCCTCGGGTCGGCGCCGGACGCGGGTGGTCCTCCCGGTGCCGACCGTCGGCGCTGCCCGGACTCACCGGCCCGTGCTGGACCGGGCGGTCAGTCCGGCCAGACCGACCGCCCCGACCCGTCAGAGCGCGGCGTGGACGAGCGTCAGCACCTCGCGCAGCCGCACGGCGTCCAGCTGGCCCGGCGCGCTCCCGGCGCCCACCGAGCCGAACGTCAGCGCGGACCCGAACACCTCGCCGGCGAGCCGCGTCACCAGGCCCAGCCCGCCCATCGCGATCGTCACGACCGGCCGGTCGGCCTCGCGCGCGAACGTGCGCGTGGCCTGCAGGAGCGTGAGCACGTCGTCCGCGTCGGCGGGCGTGACCGCGACCTTGCAGACGTCCGCGCCGGCGTCCCGCTGCCGCCGCAGCACGTCGACCAGCGCGTCCGCGGACGGCGTGCCGGCGAAGTCGTGCGTCGAGACGACCACGGGCACGCCGTGCGCGCGGGCCGCGGCGAGCAGGTCGGCGCGCACGGCGTCGGGCGTGGCGAGCTCGACGTCGACGGCGTCGACCACGCCTGCGGACGTGATCGCGGCGAGGACGACCGCGGCGTACGCGGCGTCGTCGGCGGGCTGCGCACCGCCCTCGCGCGCCGAGCGGAACGTGGCGAGCACGGGCACGTCGTCGGGCAGGGCCGCGCGGACGGCGCGCAGGGCCGCGGTCGCGAGCGCGGGGTCGGCGGCGGAGCCGGCGACGTGGTCGAGCCGCACCTCGACGACGTCGGCCACGCCCGGCGGCAGGGCGCGCGCGTCGGCGGCGGCGGCGTCGGGGGTCGTCGCGACGAGCGGCACGCACACCGCGGGCACGCCGGCGCCGAGGGTCGCGCCGCGCAGCCGCAGGACGCGCGCGCCGCCGGGGCCGGTGTCGGGCTCGGCGTCGGGGGAGGTGGTGGTGCCCGCCATGCGCACAGTGTGGGTCATCGCCGGGGCACCGCGGCGGGGCGTCCGGCGGGACGTCTCGCGGTCAGCGGCGCGCGTCGTCCGTCGCGCAGAACGTCGCCCACACGTGCTTGCCCTCGGCGTCGGCGTACCAGCCGACGTCGAGCGACAGGCGGCGGGCGATCTGCAGGCCGAAGCCGCCGTCGCCGGGTGCGCGGCCCTCGGCGAGGAACGGGTGCCGGTCGAGCGCCCCGTCGGACACCTCGAGCAGGAACGTGCGGCCGTCCTGCGCGAGCCGCACCTGCGTGGGCGGGCGGCCGTGCGCGAGGGCGTTCGTCGCGAGCTCGGAGGCGACGAGGACGACCTTCTCCGGCACGTCGCCGAGCGGCTCCACGGCCGACGACGACGACGCGGCGATCTGCTCGCGCAGGTCCCCGCGCAGCGTGCGCAGCTGGGCGGCGCTGTCGAGCACCCAGCGGCGCAGCGCGACGAACGTCGCGGCGGGGTGCGAGGCGTGCAGCTCCTCGCCGGCGGGCGCCGGCCGGCCGGCCTGGTCGTCGTCGGGCAGCGTCCGCGGCGGCACGACGCCCGTGCCGGCGGCGGCGTCGACGGCTCCGGCGGGCTGCGCGGGCGCGTGCGAGGTGGTCGGTTCGTCGCTCATGCCCGCCGCCCCCTGCTCGTGTCGTCCGTCCCGCCCCGCGTCGCCATCCGCGGTCCGAGGACGACGGTAGGGGCACCGGCGGTTTCGCACCACCGAAGCCCCGGCGTGGCGTCCTCCGAACCTGGACCTCCGTCCAGCCGGCGGATCATGCCGCCACCCCCGGCGCGAGGGCCGGCGCGTGCCGCACGTCGAAGACCTGCCGCAACGCCCGGCGGGCCGCGAACCACCCGCCCATGCCGTGCACGCCGGGGCCCGGCGGCGCGGACGCCGAGCACAGGTACACGCCCTCCGCGAGCCGGTACGGGTCGAGGGACGGGGTCGGCCGGGCGAACGTCTGCACGAGGTCGAGCGCCCCGGCGGAGATGTCACCGCCGACGTAGTTCTCGTCGTGGTCGACCATCCGGGCGGCGGGGATGCACCGCGAGGCGACGACGACGTCGCGGAAGCCGGGCGCGAACCGCTCGACCTGCGCCGTGACGGCCTCGGTGACGTCGACGTCCGACCCCGCCGGCACGTGCGCGTACGTCCACAGGGGATGCAGCCCGCCGACCTCGCGGCCCGGGTCGACGACGGTCGGGTCGCTCAGCAGGACCGTCGGGCGCGGCGCGTGCCGGCCGGCGGCGACGTCGGCCTCGGCCTCGGCGAGCTGCTGCTGCGACCCGCCGAGGTGCACCGTGCCGGCACGTCCGACCTCCGGGTACGCCCACGGCACCGGGCCGGACAGCACGAAGTCGACCTTCGCGGCGCCGTGCCCGAACCGGAACCGCTCCAGGCCGCGGCGCGTGCGGGCCGGCAGCCGGTCGCCGAGCACCTCGACGACCGTGCGCGGGTTGGTGTCGAACAGGACGGCCCGCGCGGGCGGCAGGTCGGCCGCGGACCCGACGCGGTGCCCGGCGACGACCGTGCCGCCGTGCGCCTCGAGGTCGGCGCGCAGCGCGTCGACGATCGCCTGCGACCCGCCGCGGGGCAGCGGCCAGCCGCTGCCCGCGTGCGCCAGCGCGGCGAGCAGCAGCCCGGCGCCGGCCGCGGGGATCGCGGGCAGCGGGTGGATGGCGTGCGACATGACGCCCGTGAGCAGCGCGGGGGCGACGTGCCCGCGGAACCGCCGCGTCCACAGCGGCGACCCCTGCTCGGCGAGCCCGAGCGCGTAGCGCACCGCCGTGGGCACGCCGGTCGGCAGCAGCTCCCGCGGGATGCTGCGCCGGTCGCCCATCGCCACGCCGACCACGACCTCCGGCCGCTCCGCCAGCGGCCCGAGGAGGGATCGCCACGCCGGCCCGTCGGGGCCGAGCGCCTCGACCGTGCGCGCCAGGTCGCGGTACGCGATGCCCGCCTCGCCGTCGTCGAGCGGCTGCGCGTACGACACCTCGGGCGTGAGCAGCTCGACGCCGCGCGCACCGAGGTCGAACTCCTGCAGGAACGGGGACGCCCACGCCATCGGGTGCACGGCGGAGCAGATGTCGTGCACGACGCCGTCGGCGAGGCCGAGGTCGAGCGTCCGCGAGCCGCCGCCGACCGTGTCCTGGGCCTCCAGCACGGCGACCTCGAGCCCCGCGCGTGCGCACGTCACCGCCGCGGCGAGGCCGTTCGGGCCGGACCCGACCACCACGACGTCGGTGGGCACGCGGGCCTCCTCGGGGTGCGGGCGGGGCACGGGCCGGGCGTCGGACGGGGCCGGTGCGGGGTCACGGCCAGCCTAGGCGCCGCGCGCCGGGGCCACCGCCCGGGGCGAGCGGCGGGGGTGTCGGTGGGCGCGCGTAGCGTCGCGCGAGCAGGAACCGGACGGATCGGGCCGTATCGGGTCGGCTCGATCAGGACGGGCGGGATCGGGACGGGCGGAGGTGGTCGGGGTGCAGGTCGGGTTCGTGGCGAGCTTCGGGACGGCGCAGCAGGTCGTCGACATGGCGGTCGTCGCGGAGGAGCACGGCTGGGACGGCTGGTTCACGTGGGACGGCGTCGACATCGCCGGCATGCCGTCGTGGGACCCGTGGGCGCTGCTCGCGGCGGCCGCCGTGCGCACGCACCGCATCACCCTCGGCGCGATGGTCCTCGCGCTCCCGCGGCGGCGCCCGTGGGTCGTCGCCAAGCAGGCCGTCACGGTCGACCACCTGTCCGGCGGGCGCCTCGTGCTGCCCGTCGGCGTCGGGGTGGCGGACGACGGCGCGGTCGCGGCCGTGCCGGCCGAGCGCCGCACGCTGCGCGAGCGCGCCGAGCTGCTCGACGACGACCTCGCGGTGCTGGCGCAGGCGTTCACGGGCGGGCCCGTCCACGTCGACGGCACGCACCTGCACGTCGACGGCATGCGCTTCGACCCGCGCCCGGTGCCGCGCGCGGACGGGCGCACGCACGTGCCGCTGTGGCCGGTGGCGGCGTTCCCGAGCGAGCGGTCGATGGGCCGCGCGGTGCGGTGGGACGGCGTCGTGCCGCAGCTGCGCGGGGCGGAGCCGGAGCGGGAGATGACGGCGGCCGACGTGGCGGGCGTCGTCGCGTGGGCGCGTGCGCACCGGGCACCGGACGCGGGCCCCTTCGACGTGGTCGTGCAGGGCGTGCTCCCGGACGACCCGGTGGCGGCCCGCGACCGCGTGCAGGAGCTCGCGGGTGCGGGCGCGACGTGGTTCGTCGACTCCCGCTGGGACCCGGCGACCGCGACGCCCGAGGCGCTGCTCGCACGCCTGCGCCGAGGACGGCCGGAGGCGTGAGCGCGCCTCGCCCGCGCGGCGGCACCCCGGCGGGTCGCGCAGGCGGCACCGGCGGCGCCGGACGTCTCGACGCCGCCGGCCGCTCAGGCGGCGGGGTCGTCCTCGACGGTGTCCGGCCCGGTGCGCGCGCCGGTGTCCGTCCGCGTGCCGCCGTCGGTCCGCGCGTCGGTGGTCGGCCCCGCGTCCGCGGCCGGCCCCGCGTCCGCGGTCCGCGCGGGCCGGGTCATCGGGTAGATGAACGGCCCGTCCGGCGTGAGGGGCACGGGCTCGTGCGCGTCGGTGTAGCCGCGGGAGTGGTAGTAGCCGACGTTGTCGTGCTTGGTCGTCTCCAGGTAGGACGGCACCCCGGCCCGGTCCACGTCGTCGAGGAAGCGCCGCAGCAGCAGCGACCCGCGGCCGGCGCGCTGCAGGTCGGGGCGCACGCCGAACGCCTCGACGTACCAGGCGTCGCAGGGCACGCCCTGCGAGGTCAGCTCGCCGAACCGGATGATGCCGCCGCTGTGCTCGCGCGTGAACAGCGCGATCCGCGCGAGGCGCAGGCCCTGGCGGAGCCACCGGCCGGCGGACATCGGGTAGGTGCCCGGCGGGTACAGCGCGAGCACGCCCGTGACCTCGTCGCCGAGCTTCGTCACGAGCACGCGGCCGTGCCGCATGCCGTCGGCCAAGGTCATCCGGTACACCTCGCGCAGCTCCCGCTCGCGGCGCGCCCGCACCGGGAACAGGTGCGAGTACCCCGGGTCCTCGGCGAGCGCGGCGGCCAGCACCGCAGCGGCGGCCGTCCGGTCGCGTGGCTGCAGCGGCCCGACGACGTCAGGTGGTGGCTGCCGGCGTGCCGGTCCTTCTGCTGTCCCCCCGTGCTCCATGACCGCATCGTGACCTGGACCCGCGTCCAGATGCAACCGGACGAGCGATACTCGTCATGCCTCCTGGGGAGGAGCGGTGAAGATCACCCGTGACCCGCAGCGGTGGCCCGGTGCCCGGTGCCACGCTTCGTGCGGCCGTGCCCGGACTCCGCGGAGGCGGGCGCGCCACCGACGAGGAGGACGGCATGGGGACGACGACGGCGACGGCACGCGCGCGGGGCCGCCGCGCGGCGTGGGCACTGGCCTGCGGGCTGCTCCTGACCTCGGGCGTCGCGGCCTGCACGCCGGACCGGCCGGACCCGCGCCCGGCGGCCGAGGCGCTCGCGGCGGCGCTCGCGTCGGGCGACTTCACCGACGTGCCGCTCGACGCGGCCGCGCCCGCGCCCGCGGACCTCGCGGCGACGCGCACCGCCGTGGTCGCCGGCCTCGGGGAGACCGCGGCCGCGACCGTCGAGGTGGCCGGGGTCACGACGGCGGAGGACGAGGAGACCGCGACGGCGGCCCTCGCGGTCACGTGGGACCTGCCGTGGGTCGACGAGGACTGGATGTGGACGGCGGACGCGCGCCTCGCCCGTGACGACGAGGACGCCTGGCGCGTCGCGTGGTCGCCGGCCCTGCTCGCACCCGACCTGCAGGACGGCGAGGTGCTGCGCGCGGCGCGCACGGCCGCGCCGCGCGGGGACGTGGTCGGCGCGGGGGACGCCGTGCTCGTCACGGAGCGGGACGTCGAGCGCTTCGGCGTCGACAAGACGCGGCTGCCCGCCGACCAGCACGACGCGGCCGCGCGGGCGCTCGCGGCGGCCCTCGCCCTCGACCCGGAGGCGTACGCGCAGCGCGTCGCCGGCGCGGGCGAGAAGGCGTTCGTCGAGGCGATCACGCTGCGCGTCGAGGACGAGTCCGTCGACAAGGCCGCGCTGCGCGCGCTCCCGGGCGTCGTCGCGGTGCCGGACACGCTGCCGCTCGCGCCGACGCGGACCTTCGCGCGGCCGATCCTCGGCACGGTCGGCCAGGCGACGGCGGAGATCGTCGAGGCGTCCGACGGCGCCGTGGCCGCGGGCGACCTGGCGGGTCTCTCCGGCCTGCAGCGCCAGTACGACGAGCACCTGCGCGGCACGCCGGGCGTGACGGTGCGCGCCGAGCCGGCCGAGGGCGGCGACGGGTCGACCACGCGGGAGCTGTTCACCACGGCGCCCGTGCCCGGGCAGACCCTGCGCGTCACGCTCGACCAGCGCCTGCAGGAGCGCGCCGAGGCCGTCCTCGCGGGCGTGGCGCCCGCGTCGGCGGTCGTCGCGATCCAGCCGTCCACGGGCGACGTGCTCGCGGCGGCCAGCGGCGCCGGCGGCGAGGGCATCTCCACGGCGACGCTCGGCCAGTACGCGCCGGGCTCGACGTTCAAGGTCGTGAGCGCGCTCGCGTACCTGCGCGGCGGGCTGACGCCCGCGTCGTCGGTCGCGTGCCCGCCGACCGTCACGGTGGACGGCCGCACGTTCCAGAACTTCCCCGGCTACCCGGCGTCCGCGCAGGGCGACGTGCCGTTCCGCACGGCGTTCGCCAACTCCTGCAACACGGCCTTCATCGGCGCGCGCGACCTCGCGGACCAGGGTGCGCTCGCGGACGCCGCCCGCTCGCTCGGCCTCGACCCGGCCGCCGACCTCGGCTTCCCGGCGTTCCTCGGCGCGGTCCCGGACGACGCGTCGGGCACCGGCCACGCCGCCTCGGTCATCGGGCAGGGGCAGGTGCTCGCGTCGCCGCTGGGCATGGCCACGGTCGCCGCGTCGGTGGCGACGAGCCGCGCCGTGGTGCCCCGGCTCGTCGTCGACCCGGAGCCGGGTGCCTCCTCGGACGGCGCGGCGACGGACGGCGCCGGCGACGCCGCCGCGACGGACGCCGCGGCGGCCGACCAC
>NZ_JBFTEP010000162.1:0-6902 GCF_047229365.1 Cellulomonas pasadenensis
CCCCCCCCCCCCCACCACCCCGCCCCCCCCGCGCCTCCACTACACGAACTCGTCCTCTATCGCGATCGGCGTAATAGTCTCGTGGGCTCGTATATTTGTATAATCGAGAGGGGCGACGCCCTTCGGGGCGCGCCTCGCCGCCGCGGCGGACGACCACGGGCCCCTGTGCGTCGGGATCGACCCGCACGCGACGCTCCTGGCGGACTGGGGCCTGACGGACGACGTGGCGGGCCTGCGCACGTTCGCGCACACCGTCCTCGAGGCGGTCGCCGGACGCGTCGCCGCGGTCAAGCCGCAGGCGGCGTTCTTCGAGCGCCACGGGTCTGCCGGCCTCGCCGTGCTCGAGGAGGTCGTCGCTGCGGGCCGCGAGACGGGGACGCTCGTCGTCGTCGACGCCAAGCGCGGCGACATCGGCTCCACGATGGGCGCGTACGCCGACGCGTTCCTGCGCGACGGCTCGCCGCTCGCCGGGGACGCCCTCACCGTGTCGCCGTACCTCGGCTTCGGCTCGCTCGACCCGGCGGTCGACCTCGCCCTCGCGACCGGCCGCGGCCTGTTCGTGCTGTGCCTGACCTCCAACAAGGAGGGGCACGAGGTGCAGCACGCGCGCACCGAGGACGGACCGACCGTCGCCGCCGTCGTGGCGGCGCGCGCCGCCGCGCTCAACGCGGGGGAGCGCCCGCTGGGCTCGATCGGCCTCGTCGTGGGCGCGACCGTGGGCGACGCGGCCGCCCGTGCGGGCGTCGACCTCGAGCGCGTGAACGGGCCCCTGCTGGCGCCGGGCGTCGGCGCGCAGGGCGCGGGTCCCGCCGAGCTCGCCCGCGTGTTCGGCGGGGCGCGGCGCCAGGTCCTCGCGTCGTCGTCCCGGGGCGTCCTCGCCGCGGGGCCCGACGTGGCGCGCCTGCGGGCGGCCGCCCGGCGCGCCGCCGACGAGGCGGCGGCGGCCCTGCGCTGACCCCTCCAGGTCGTCCGTCCTGACCGTCATCGCAGGTCGGGGCGCGACACGCACGTCGCGCCGCGTTGCCGTCACGCGAGCGCGTCGCTAGGTTCGAACCCACCGATCCCACGCCTCGGCGCGCGGATCCCGGCCCAGTGACGAGAAGGTGACGCGCGTGGCTCTCCCCCCGCTGACTCCCGAACAACGAGCCGCCGCGCTCGAGAAGGCCGCCGCGGCGCGGCAGGCACGTGCCGAGGTCAAGAACCGCCTGAAGTACTCCCAGGGGTCCCTGTCCGAGGTCATCGAGCAGGGGCAGAAGGACGAGACGATCGGCAAGCTCAAGGTCGCCGCGCTCCTCGAGTCGCTGCCCGGCGTCGGCAAGGTCAAGGCACGCGCGATCATGTCCGAGATCGGCATCTCGGAGACGCGTCGCGTCCGCGGCCTGGGCCCGCACCAGGTCAAGGCGCTCGTCGACCGCTTCGGCTGAGCCGTCCACCGCTGTCCGGCGCCCGCCCCGCGAGGGACGGGCGCCGCGGTGCGCCCGCCTCGGGTCCGCCGCACCACCGCACGAGAGGCACCACGCACCCCATGACGACGCAGCCGGCACGGCTCACCGTGCTCGCCGGACCGACCGCCGTGGGGAAGGGCACCGTCTCGGCGGACATCCGCGCCCGGTACCCGCAGGTGTGGCTCTCGGTGTCGATGACGACGCGCGAGCCGCGGCCCGGTGAGGTCGACGGCGTGCACTACCACTTCGTCTCCGCCGTGAGGTTCGAGGAGATGGTGGAGCGCGGCGAGCTCCTCGAGTGGGCGGTCGTGCACGGGCGCAACCGGTACGGCACGCCGCGCGGACCGGTCGAGGAGCGGCTCGCCGCGGGGGAGCCCGCGCTGCTGGAGATCGACCTGCAGGGCGCGCGCCAGGTCCGGGCGTCCATGCCCGACGCCCGGTTCGTGTTCCTCGCACCCCCGTCCTGGGACGAGCTGGTCCGCCGGCTGGTCGGCCGCGGCACCGAGGACGAGGAGGAGCGGGAGCGCCGCCTCGCGACGGCACGCGTCGAGCTCGCCGCCGAGCCGGAGTTCGACCACGTCGTCGTGAACGACGACGTGCACCGCGCCACGGACGAGCTCGTGCAGCTCATGGGGCTCGCCGCCCGGTGAGACCGCCCGCCGGACCGTCGTGGTCGGCACCGGCGCCGCCGTGGCCCCCGACGTCGTGGTCGTCACCGCCCCCGACCGGGTACGATGGCCCGCGTCTGTGCCCGCCCGTCCGGCCCCGTGCCGCCGCGGACGCACGGCGGGCCCCGGCCCGGCCGTCGGCGCAGCAGCCAGCACCCTCCTAGGACGGGAGTCCTCCGTGTCCGGAACCGTCGCCGCCCCCACGGGCATCACCGACCCGCCCATCGACCGCCTCCTCGAGCGCGCCGACTCGAAGTACGCGCTCGTGCTCTTCTCCGCGAAGCGCGCGCGCCAGATCAACGCCTACTACGCGCAGCTCAACGAGGGCCTGCTCGAGTACGTCGGGCCGCTCGTCGAGACGCGCCCGCAGGAGAAGCCGCTGTCGATCGCCATGCGTGAGATCGACGAGGGCCTCCTGACGGCCGAGCCGACGAACGAGGCCTGACCGGCCGCCGTGCGCATCGTCCTCGGCGTCGCGGGCGGGATCGCCGCCTACAAGGCGGTCCTGCTCCTGCGGCTGCTGCGCGAGCAGGGCCACGAGGTGCGGGTCGTCCCGACCCGCGCCTCGCTCGAGTTCGTCGGCCGCGCCACGTGGGAGGCCCTGTCGGGCCAGCCCGTGACGACCGAGGTGTTCGAGAGCGTGGACCGCGTCGCCCACGTCGCGATCGGCAAGGAGGCCGAGCTGGTCGTCGTCGCACCCGCGACGGCCGACCTGCTCGCCCGTGCCGCCGCCGGCCGCGCGGACGACCTGCTGACGGCGACGCTGCTCGTCGCGCGCTGCCCGGTGCTGCTCGCCCCGGCGATGCACACCGAGATGTGGGAGCACCCCGCCACGGTCGCGAACGTCGCGACGCTGCGTGGCCACGGCGTGCACGTGCTCGACCCCGACGCCGGGCGGCTCACCGGCGCGGACACCGGCCCCGGACGCCTGCCGGAGCCGGAGGCCATCGCCGCCGCCGCGCTGGCCCTCGTCACCGCCGGTCCGCCGCGCGACCTGGACGGGGTGCGCGTCGTCGTGTCCGCCGGCGGCACGCGCGAGCCGCTCGACCCCGTGCGCTTCCTCGGCAACCGGTCGTCGGGCCGCCAGGGCGTCGCCCTCGCGCGGGCCGCGGCGGACCGGGGTGCGCGCGTGACGCTCGTCGCGGCGAACGTCGCGCCCGACGTCATCGCGGCCACCGGACGCGGTGCGGTGGGGTCCGCGGCGGCCGTGCCCGTGGACGCCGTGCCCGTGGAGGTCGTGCCCGTCGAGACCGGGCAGGAGCTGCGCGACGCCGTGCGCGCCGCGGCCGAGGACGCCGACGTCGTCGTCATGGCGGCGGCCGTCGCGGACTACCGGCCCGAGGTCGTCGCCGACGCCAAGCTGAAGAAGACCGGCGAGCCGCCCGTGCTGCGGCTCGTCGAGACCGTCGACGTGCTCCACGAGCTCGTCACGGACCCGCCGCGGGCCGGGCAGACGGTCGTCGGGTTCGCCGCCGAGACGGGCGACGCGAGCGGGACCGTGCTGGAGCACGGCCGCGCGAAGGCCCGGCGCAAGGGCGCCGACCTGCTCGTGGTCAACGCCGTCGGCGACGGCCGCGCGTTCGGCACCGCGACCAACGAGGTCACCGTGCTCGACGCCGCGGGCGAGGTCGTGACGACCGCCACGGGCCCCAAGGAGGACGTCGCGCACGCCGTCTGGGACGCCGTCCGCACGCACCTGGACGCGCGCACGGACGGGCCTCCGCCCGCCGGTACGCTGCGGGCATGACGTCTGCGCCTCTCCGCCTGTTCACCTCGGAGTCGGTCACGGAGGGCCACCCCGACAAGATCTGCGACCAGATCTCGGACGCCATCCTCGACGCCATCCTCGAGCAGGACCCGACGGCGCGCGTCGCCGTCGAGACCATGGTCACGACCGGCCTCGTGCACGTGGCGGGCGAGGTCACCACGAGCGCGTACGTCGAGATCCCGCAGATCGTCCGCGAGGTCGTCCGGGGCATCGGCTACACGTCGTCGCACATCGGGTTCGACGGCGACTCGTGCGGCGTCTCGGTGTCGATCGGCCAGCAGTCCCCCGACATCGCCGCCGGCGTCGACAAGGCGATCGAGGTGCGCGAGGACGCGGGCGACATGGACCCGCTCGACCTGCAGGGCGCCGGCGACCAGGGCCTGATGTTCGGGTACGCGAGCGACGAGACGCCCTCGCTCCTGCCGCTGCCGATCTGGCTCGCGCACCGCCTCGCGGAGCAGCTCGCCGCCGTGCGCAAGGACGGCTCGCTGCCGGGCCTGCGCCCCGACGGCAAGACGCAGGTCACGGTCGGCTACGAGGGCGACCGGCCCGTCGCGCTCGACACCGTCGTCCTCTCGACGCAGCACGAGCCCGACGTGCTCGAGCAGACGCTCGCGCGGGACATCGCCGAGCTCGTCGTCCGTCCCGTGCTCGCGGGCGTCGACCTCGACGCGTCGGCGCACCGCCTGCTCGTCAACCCCACGGGCCAGTTCGTCGTCGGCGGTCCGCAGGGTGACGCCGGCCTCACGGGGCGCAAGATCATCGTCGACACCTACGGCGGCATGGCGCGCCACGGCGGCGGCGCGTTCTCCGGCAAGGACCCGTCGAAGGTCGACCGCTCCGCGGCGTACGCGATGCGCTGGGTCGCCAAGAACGTCGTCGCCGCGGGTCTCGCGCGCCGCTGCGAGGTGCAGGTCGCGTACGCGATCGGCAAGGCGCACCCGGTGGGTCTGTACGTCGAGACGTTCGGCACGGGCACGGTGCCCGTCGAGCGCCTGACCGCGGCGATCCGCGAGGTCTTCGACCTGCGCCCGGCCGCGATCATCCGCGACCTGGACCTGCTGCGCCCGGTGTACCGGCGCACGGCGGCGTACGGCCACTTCGGCCGCGAGCTGCCCGAGTTCACGTGGGAGCGCACGGACCGCACCGCCGACCTGCTGTCGGCGGTCGGCTGACGCCCGCGCCCGCCCCCCGGCCGGCGTCCACAGGGCGGCGGCCGACGACGTCGGGAGGTCGGCCGGCCGTGGTGGGATGGCGCACGTGAGCGCACCGACCGAGCCCGAGCAGCCGACGCTCGCCGGTCTGGCCGTGCCCGCGCCGCGACGCCGCCCGCGCACGCCGCCGTCCCTCACGCCGGCCCCGTCGCTGCCGGTGGCGCGCGTCTGCGTCGACCTGGCGCCGCCGCACCTGGACCGCACGTTCGAGTACCTCGTGCCCGAGTCGCTCGACGCGGCGGCGCGTCCCGGCGTGCGCGTCAAGGTGCGGTTCGCCGGTCAGGACGTCGACGGCTGGCTCCTCGAGCGCGTCGCCGACGCCGAGCACACGGGACGCCTGCTGCCGCTGCGGCGCGTGGTGTCGTCCGAGCCCGTCCTCACGCCCACCGTCGCCCGCCTCGCCCGTGCCGTCGCCGACCGGTGGGCGGGGACGCTCGCCGACGTGCTGCGGCTCGCGATCCCGCCCCGGCACGCCCGGGTGGAGGGGGAGCGGAGCACCGGTGGGACCACGCCCGGAGGGACGACCGCCGGGCAGGGGGCTCCGGCGCCGGGCGAGGCCGGCGCGACCGGGTCCGGCGACGGGAACGGGTCCGGCGACGCGACACGGCCTGCCGATGTGCCGCGGCCCGGCGCCGCCCCCGTCGCCCCCGAGCCCACTGCGTGGGCCGCGTATCGCGGCGGACCGGCGTTCTGCCGGCACGTCACGGCCGGCGGCGCCCCGCGTGCCGTGTGGTCCGCGCTGACCGCCGTGGGGGAGCACCGGTGGGCAGCCGCGGTGGCGCAGGCGGTGGCGGCGTCCCTCGCGGGCGGACGCGGCGCGCTCGTCGTGGTGCCGGACGCCCGCGACGTGGACCGGGTGTGCGCGGCGCTGGCCGAGGCGGGTCTGCGCGGTGTCGCGGACGGCGGCCCGGTGGCGCGCCTCGTGGCGGACGACGGGCCGGCCGCCCGCTACCGCGCGTTCCTCGCGACGCTCCGCGGCACCGCGCGGGTCGTGGTGGGTACGCGGGCGTCGGCGTTCGCCCCGGTCGCCCACCTCGGCCTCGCGGTCGTGTGGGACGACGGCGACGGGCAGCACGCCGAGCCGCGCGCGCCCTACCCGCACGTGCGCGAGGTGCTCGCGCTGCGGTCCGAGCTGGAGGGCTGCGCGCTGCTCGTCGGGGCGCACGGCCGCACGGTCGAGGCGCAGCACCTCGTCGAGACGGGCTGGGCGCGTGAGGTCGCGGCCGAGCGGGCGGTGGTGCGCGGGTCGACCCCGCGGGTCCGCGCGCTGACGTCGGTCGAGCTCGCCCGCGAGGGCCCCGCGGCGGCCGCCCGGCTGCCCGGGCCCGCGTGGCGGGCGATGAAGGACGCGCTCGCGTCGGGGCCCGTGCTGGTGCAGACGCCGCGCGCGGGGTACGTGCCCGTCCTGGCCTGCGGCCGCTGCCGCGCGAGCGCGCGCTGCACCGCGTGCCACGGACCGCTCGGCCTGACGCGCGGCTCGACGACCCCGTCGTGCGGGTGGTGCGGACGCCTGGCCACGGGTTGGCGGTGCAGCGAGTGCGACGCCACCGCGCTGCGCTCGGTGCGCGTGGGGTCGGAGCGGACCGCGGAGGAGCTGGGGCGGGCGTTCCCGGGCGCCACCGTCCGGGTCTCCGGCGCGCGCGCCGCCGGCGGCGTCCTGGCGAGCGTGCCCGACCGTCCCGCGCTCGTCGTGGCGACGCCCGGTGCGGAGCCCGACGCGCCGTCCGGGTACGCGGCGGCCGTCCTGCTCGACGCCGCCGTGGCGAGCGCGGGCAGCCGGCTGGGCGCCGAGCCGGACGCGCTGCGG
>NZ_JBFTEP010000163.1:0-6868 GCF_047229365.1 Cellulomonas pasadenensis
GCGGCGACGGGGACGCGCCTCACCCGGCGTCCGCCTCCGCGGTCGGGTCGGCGGCGTCGGCGGGCGCGACGCCGCGCGCGGCGGCCTCGACCGACAGGGCCGGGCCGGTGGGCAGCAGGTCGATCCAGGCGTCGGTGACCGCGCCGACGTCCTCCACGGCGTAGCCGAGGCGGGTCAGCGTGTCGGCGTCCCCGACGACGGGGAACGCGGTGCCGGTGGCGTCCACGAGGTAGAGGCCGCCGCTCGACTGCGGCCCGCGCCCGCCGGCCCGCACGAGCGCGCCGGCGCCGTGGTCGACGCGCTGCCCGGCCGTCTCGACGGGGGCGTCGGCCGACGCGACGGCCAGCACGGTGCCGGGCTCGCCGTCGTCGTCGACCGCGAGGGCGCACGGCACGTCGGCGTCGGGGACGGGCGTGATCTCGTCGGCAGGCCAGTCCGCCGCGCCCGCGGGCGTGGGCGACGTGTCGAGGGTGCCGACGGCGGCGGGGGAGATGTCGAGCGCCTCGCCGAGCTGCGAGCCCGTGCCGAGCATGTACAGCTGGTACGCGAGCGGGCTCAGGGGTGCGAGCGTGCCGTCGTCGCGCACGAGGAACCGGGTGGTCGCGGGGGCGCCGGTGAAGTGGACGACCTGGCCGACGCGCAGCTCGGTGCCCTCCACGGGGTCGCCGGCGTCGCGCACGACGACGGCGGCGAGCTCGGTGCCCGGGGTGAACAGGCGCAGCCACGCCGCGGTCACGTCGCGCACGTCGGCGTCGCCGAGGCCGATCGCGCGCAGCACCGCGTCGGTGCCGTCGGGGTCGACGGGGAACGCGACGCCGCCGACGAGCACGGCCGTGCCGGCCTCCGTCCGCACGACCGCCGCCTGCTCGGTCGCGACGGCGGGCGCCGTCGCGGACAGTGCGGTGGCGACGCCCGCCGGGCCGGTGGCCGTGTCGCCGTCGGGCAGGACGAGGCACGCGGCCCACCCGGTCGCGAGCAGGCGGTCGGCGGGCGGGAGCTGGTCGGGCGCGCCGACGATGCCGACCGGCTGCCCGAGCGGGGCGTCCGCGAGCCGCTCGGCGCTCGTCGTCACGACGTCGAACTCGCCCGCCGGCACGATCAGCCGGGCCGACGTCGTGTTGGTGACGGGGTGCAGGGTGCCGCCGACGCTGACGTAGCGCGCGCCCGTGTCCTCCGCGACCACGAGGCGGTTGTTGTCCCACCCCGCCGGCAGGCCGGGGCGCAGGAAGCCGTAGAACAGCCCGCCGACGACGACGAGCGCCGTGAGCGCCAGACCCGCGACGACGCCGCGCATGGGCTTGGTCGGCTCGAGCTCCTTGCCGCCCGGCGCGCCGGACGTGAAGGCGGTGAGCAGGCGGCGACGGCTGAACGTCTGCGCCTCGATGAGGTCCTTCTTGCTCGCCACGGGTCAGACGAGCCCGGCCGTGAGGGCGCCGAGCGGCAGCAGGAGCGTGAGGACGGCGAGCTCGGCGGTGTCGGCGAGCCGCACCATGCGCATGCGGGCACGCGGGCGCAGCATCGTCAGCGCGACGAGCGCGGCCACCGACCCGAGCAGCACGATCGTGAGCACCGCCGGCGCGACCGACCCGGACACGGCCACGACGGTGCCGGTGAGCGTGAGGCCGACCGCGCCGCACGCCATGAGCGTGAGCACGCCGGTGCGCGCGTGCACCTGGCGCGACTGGAACAGCAGCCCGACGAAGGCGAGCGCGCACAGGGCCGCACCCGTCGCGCTCGCGGCGGCGACCAGCGGCGTGGCGACGGCGACGCACACGGCGGCCGCGACGCGCGCGGACAGCAGCAGCCGCTGCCCCTCGAGCGCGCGGCGGGCGACGTCGGCGCCGTCCACCGGGGGCGGGGCCGCCAGCACCTCCGCGTCGCTGTGCGGGGAGACGACGTCGAGGCGGGTCGACGACAGCGCGAGCCACGGCGCGAGGTTCGACAGCGTCGCGGCGACCGCGACGAGCACGGCCCACGGGGCGACGTCCCCGGGCCCGAGCAGGGCGGCCGCCAGGCCGGTCGCCGCCACGGCGCCGCCCGCGGCGACGGGCACGACGTGGACCTGCGGCGCGGACGCGACGGACGCGAGCGCGAGGCCGCCGACGACCATGGCCGCCAGACCGGCCGCGGCGAGCGGCCAGCCCCACGGCTGCCCCTCCGGCACCAGCAGGTACGCGCCGACGCCGGCCCACACGGCGGCGGCGAGGCCCAGCCCGTGGCCGGCCTCCGCCGCGCCCGTGCGCGTCAGCACGGCGCCGGTCGTGACGAGCACGACGGCGGCGCCGAGCGCGAGGATCGCGCCCGTGCCGAGGCCGTGCGGCGACGACAGCAGGAGGCCGGCGCCGAGCGCGAGCAGCACGAGGCTCACGGCGAGGGCCGTGCGCGCCTGGTCGGCCGGGGTCCAGGCCGCGCGGTCCCGGGTCGCGTCGACGACGGCCTCGACGACGTCGTCGTAGCGGCGGTGCTCCGCGACGAGCGCACCGCGCACCAGGGTGAGCAGCTCGCCGTCCTGCACGCCCTGCGCGGCGCAGCTCTGCGCGGGGTCGAGCAGGCCGCCGTCGGAGCGGCGCAGCCCGTAGCCGGCGTGCACCAGCGTGGGGTCGAGGACGCCGAGGCTGCGCACGACGCCCGGCATCAGCTCGACGAGCGGGAGCTGCGCGGGCACGCCGAGGTCCAGCCGACGGTCCTCGCTCGTGATCGTCAGGTGCAGCAGGGCGCGGGCGGCGGTCGTGGTCTGAGGCATCGGGTCCCCCGGGAGGGCGCACCTGGGGCGCGCGGCGAACGCAGGCGAGGTTAGCGCGCGCCGGGATGCCGGCCCGGCCGCGGGCAGCCCGTGGACCCCTGCGGCGGCCCCGCCGGGCCCTGCATCACCCGTTCGGGTGCGCCACCCTGGGTGATCTCTCCGGGATCCGCCCGGCCCGTCCGGATCCTCCGGGAACCTGTCGCCCCTCCGCGCTACTGTGTCCGGCGTGCCGCCCGTCACAGGTCGGCAGCCGCACGTCGTCGAGCGAAGGAGTGTGACGTGGCAGAGAACATCTCCGCCGAAGAGGGGGCCCTCGCGCGCGGTGCGCAGGCCGTGGCCGACGCCCGCCAGGGCATCGACAACCGGGTCGCGCAGGTGCGCCGCGAGATCGAGACCGTCGGTGGCATGTGGACGGGGCCGGCCGCGTCGCGCTTCACCCAGCTCATGGCCGAGTGGGACACGAAGACGAAGAAGCTGAACAGCGTCCTCGACCAGCTCGAGGCCTCGCTCACCGGCACGGCCCGCGACCAGCAGGCGACCGACGAGCAGACGCAGCAGACCATCTCCGGTCTCAACTCGATGATGGGCGCCTGAGGGCGCACCCGGAACAGGGAGCATGCAGATGTCGCTGGGTTCGTTCTCCGTCACCCCCGAGCAGGTCATCGCGCTGTCGGGCAACATCCGCTCCGGTGCCTCCGGCATCCGGTCCGAGCTCGACGAGCTCGACAGCAAGGTCTCCACGCTGCGCGCCAGCTGGTCCGGCCAGGCGCAGGAGTCCTACTCGCTCGCGCAGCGCCAGTGGACGCAGTCGCTGACCGAGCTGCAGCAGCTGCTGGACCGCATCGCGACCAGCACCAACGAGATCGCGCAGAACTACACGGCCGCCGACCGGCAGTCGGCCGGCCGCTTCGGCGCCTGACCCGACCGGGTCGCACGTGAGCGTGGCGGGGGCCGACGGCCCCCGCCACGTGCACGCCCGCACGACGCCACGCCCCACCGCGCACGACCTCAGGCCACACCCGCACGACCCCGCACCAGGAGCGCACGATGCCCGCGATCCACATGATCCCCGACGCCATGCGCGGCTACTCGACCCGGCTCGAGGCCGAGGCCGACATGCTCCCCGCCGAGGGCCGCCTCGACGGGTTCTACGGCCCGCGCGCCACGCAGTACGACGCGGTCGCGCCGGTGACGCAGGTGCTCGAGAAGGCGCCCCAGGTGTTCGTCCAGCTCCGCAACGACCTGCGGGACCTGCTCAACGAGTGCGCGACCGCCTTCACCGAGGCCGCGGCGATCCTCGAGGGCGCGGACCAGGCCTCGGTCACGCAGCTCAGCTCGCTGACCGCCGAGGTCGAGGCGGCCGCGACCGAGGACGCCACGACGCCCGGGACGCCGGCCCCGACGGCGCCCGCGCCCACCACGGACGCGGGCCGGTCGGCCAAGACGAGCGGGATGTGATGACGGCTCGCCGTCCCCGCCGTCCGTCCGTCGTCCGCACGGGCGCCGCGCTCGCCGCAGCCGCCCTGCTCGGCACCGCGCTCGTCGCACCGGCCTCCGCGGCGACGCAGGACGGGACGTGGTGGTACTCCGGCATGGGTGTCGCCGAGGTGCACGCCCAGGGCGCCACGGGTGCCGGCGTGACCGTCGCGGTCATCGACGACGGGATCTTCCCCGAGATGTCGTACCTCGCGGACGCCGACCTGCAGGTGCACGAGCCGTCGTTCTGCGCCGACGACTCCGACACGCCGATCCCCGCGGCGCGGCCGCTCGAGCAGGCCGCCTGGCACGGGACGACCGTCACCGGCTTCGTCGTGGGCAACGGCCGCGGCGCCGACGGGGGGCCCTCGATCGCCGGTGTCGCGCCGGACGCCCGCGTGCTGTTCTACGCCGTGAGCGACGGGAGGGTGCTGCAGGACGACGACGGGTACACCTGCCAGCAGTCCCTGGCCGAGGACGCCGTGGACGCGAGCGAGATGGCGCGTGCGCTGCGGCAGGCGGTCGACGACGGGGCGCAGATCATCACCATCAGCGTCAGCGGCGCGTACGTCTACGACGTCGACGTGCGTGCGGCGCTCGCCTGGGCCCTGCACGAGGGTGTCATCGTGGTCGCCGCCCTCGGTGAGCTGAAGACGGGCGAGGTCATCCCGGTCAGCGACGACCTGGCACGGGCCAACGGCGTGGTCGCCGTCGAGGCGTGCGACGCCGAGCTGCAGCCGATGGAGGGCGAGCCGGGATCGGGCGCGCCCATGAAGCACGACCGCGTGACGGTGTGCGCGCCCGGCGTCGGGCTGCTGGTCCAGGGCACGGACGAGGGCGACACGACGACGACCCGGCTCAGCGGCGGGACGTCGCTCGCGGCGCCGATCACCGCCGGGGCGATCGCCGCCGTCTGGTCGGCGTACCCGGAGGCGACCGGCCACCAGATGCTGCAGAGCCTGATCCACAACACCGGGGCGGAGGAGCACGAGCTCGACTACGACCCCGTGTACGGCTACGGGGTCGTCGGCCTGCGGCACATGCTGCGGGAGGACCCCACGACGTTCCCCGACGAGAACCCGCTGCTGCTGGACGTGGGCGAGAACGCGGGCGGACGGTCCGACCCGATCACGCAGAGCGAGGTCGCGGAGGCCACCCGCCCGGTGTGGCCCGGTGACCCCGACGCGCCCGCCGCGACGCCGGAGCCGTCGGCCACGACCGCACCGACCGCGGGGGCCGCCCCCCAGGACCCCGACGCCGGTGACGGCTCCGGCGGCGGCGTCCCGGCCGGGGCGCTCGTGGGCGGCGGTGCGGCGGTCGCCGCCCTGGTCGTCGTGGCGGTCCTGCTCGCCCGGCGCCGCACTTCCGGCGCCGCGACCACGACGGCCCCGTGATGCCCCACCCCCACGCCTCCCCGAGCGGCGGACGCCCGTCCCCGACGACGACGAAGAAGGTGCACGCATGACCGACGCATCGACGTACTCCGACGCCGAGGCGCAGCTCGGCGAGCTGGCCACGGCGTCGCCGTGGAAGCTGCCCGGCGCCGAGCGGCTGCGCGAGGCGTACGCGGTGGTCGAGTCCGCCATCGCCGACGTCGACGAGATGCTCGGCTCCGAGGCCTCCGGTGCCGCCGCCGACGCCGCGCGCGCCCGCCTGCAGGACATCCGCGGCAAGATCGAGGCCTACGACCAGCGGCTCGTCGCGGTCAACACGGCCGTGCAGTCCGCGGACACCACGCGGCAGTCCGCGGCGCAGGCCCACTTCGAGCGCGTCCAGGCGATGCCCGTCGAGCTGACCTTCGCCCAGAAGGCCATGATCTACGCCGACGAGGAGAAGGCGGCGCTGCTCGCGCTGCCCGCGGGCGTCGTCGTGACCGGTCTGGTCGCCTCCGCGGCCGCGCAGCGGGCCGAGCGGCGCATCGCGCAGGCGGAGGCCGCGCTCGTGGCGGCGCGCAAGCAGGAGGCCGAGCAGGCCGTGGTCCAGCTGCGGTCGCAGATGCAGCCGCCCGCGGTCGAGATCCGGCAGGCCCTGACCGGCGACCGGACGACCAACGACGGCCCCGGCGGGCAGCCCCCCGTCCCGCCGCAGACCCCGGGTACGCCCGGCACCCCGTCGTACCCGGGCAACCCCGGCACACCGGGGAGGCCCGGGACGCCCGACTACGGGGTCCCCGTCACCGGTGTGCAGCCGGTGACGGGCATCGGGACGCCGGTCTGGCAGCCCACCCCGCCGCCCACCGTCGTGCACCCGCCGGTGACGCCGCTGCCCCCGGTCGTCGTCGAACCGCCGCTGCCTCTGCCGCCGGTCGACCCGCCCGTCGTGGTCGAGCCGCCCGTGTGGGTCGACGTGGACGGCGACCTCGACGGCGGGCTGCCCGGCAACGGCGGCCCGGGTGGCACCGGCAGCGGCGGGCTCGGCGGCGGTGCCGGTGCCGGCGGCTGGACGGGCGGCTCGTCCGGCCTGGTCGGCGGTGCCGCCGGTGCGGCGGCGCTCGGCGCGGGCTCGCGCCTCACGGGCGCGCGCGGCGGCATGGCGGGGCTCGGTGCGAGCGCCGGCATGGGCGGCTACGGCGGTGCGTCCGGCGGCTACGCCGGTGCGACCGGTGCCGGTGGCGCCGGCGGTGCGGGTGCACGCGGCCTGGGCGCCGGG
>NZ_JBFTEP010000164.1:0-6710 GCF_047229365.1 Cellulomonas pasadenensis
GTGCGCGTCCCGCGCGGCGGCGGCGCGGGCGGCCGCCTCCTCGGGCGTCTCGACCGGGACGGGGGCGGCCGCCGGAGCCGGTGCCGCCGACACGGCCACGGGCGGCGGCGGCCACAGCACCTCGCCCGCGTGCGTGACGGTCATCCCGCGCTGCACCGGGTCGTCGAGGTCGAGGACGACGGCGCCGTCCTTCGCCGGCGTCAGCAGCGCCAGCAGGTGGACGACGTTCGTGCCGAACAGCTGCGACGTGTGCTGCGGCATCCGGCTCGGCAGGTCGGTCCAGCCCAGGACGACGACGCCGCCCTCCGTGACGACGCGCTCCCCCGGCACGGTGCGCGCGCAGTTGCCACCGCCGGACGCGGCCAGGTCGACGACCACCGAGCCCGGCCGCATCGCCGCGACCATCTCCGCCGTGATCGTCGTCGGCGCCGTGCCGCGGACCAGGGCGGTCGTGACGACGACGTCCGCCCACGCGGTCTGCTCGGCGTACATCGCGGCGGTCAGGCGCTCCTGCTCCTCGGTCAGCGCGCGGGCGTAGCCGTCCGACGACACCTCCTGCGCCGCACCGGCGACGCGCACGAACTCGGCGCCCATCGACTCGATCTGCTCGCCCACCTCGGGGCGGACGTCGAACGCGCGCACCTGCGCGCCCAGGCTGCCGGCCGTGCCGATCGCGGCCAGTCCCGCGACGCCCGCGCCGATGACGAGGACGCGCGCCGGGGGCGTCTTGCCCGCCGCGGTGACCTGGCCGGCGAACATGCCGCCGAACTCCTCGGCGGCCTCGATGACCGCGCGGTAGCCCGCGACGTTGGAGAGCGTCGAGAGGACGTCGAGCGCCTGCGCGCGGGAGATGCGCGGGACCGCGTCGAGCGCCAGGCCCGTCACGCCGCGGGCGGCGAGGCGGTCGGCGACGCCGGGGTCGAGGTGCGGCTGCAGCATCGCGACGAGCGTCGCGCCGGGACGCAGGAGGTCGAGCTCCTCCGGGCGCGGCGCGTGCACGGCGGTGACGACGTCGCTCGACCACACCTCTGCCGCGTCGCCGACCCGCGCGCCCGCGGCGGCGTACGCCGCGTCCGTGAACGTCGCCCCGACCCCGGCGCCCGCCTCGACGACGACCTCGTGGCCCAGGTCCCGCAGGGCGGCGACCGTGCGCGGCGTCGCCGCGACGAGCCGCTCCCCGGGGCGGTGCTCGCGGGGGACGCCGATCCTCATCGCTGCTCCTCGCTGTCGCACCGCGCGCGGGCGGTCGCCCGGCGCGGCTCCATCGTCGTGGTGGCGGCGGCCGGTCCCCCCGGACCTCGGTCCCGGGCGGGGCCTACCGCCACGGCGTGGGGGCGTCGCGGCGCTCGGCGGCGCGCAGCCCCACCTCCCACGCGGCCGCCGCCCGGCGCAGCGCCCCCTCGGCGTCGACGCCGTCGCGCTCCGCCTCGAGGACGAGCGCGAGCAGCCGCGCCCCGAGGGACGCGTCCACGTCCGAGGGGACGTGGCGGTCGGCGTCACCGGGCGGGACGTCGGCGTCGACACCGCCGGGCGTGCCGTCGGGGTCGACACCGCCGGGCGGGACGCCGCGGTCGGCGCCGGGCGGGGCGTCGCCGTCCGGACCGCCGGGCGGGACCTCGCCCGCGGGCGGGCCCGTGACGACCGCGACGGCCGCGTCCACGTCGTCCCGGTCCTCGGGCGCCGGCACGGGGCCGTCCGTGCGGATCTCCCCGTCGGCCGGTCCCGCGGCGCCGGCGGCCGCGCGTGGGACGTCCGGCGCCGGTGCGGCCGCGGTCGCGTCGAGCAGGCCCGCGCGCACCGCCTTGCCGGCGACCTTCTGCGTCCGCGCCAGCGCACCCAGCGACGCGGGCACGCCGTCGAGGGCCGACTCCCGTGCCGGCTTCTCGGCGCGCTTCGCGTCGTCCCACCGGCGGTGCACGTCGCCGGCCTCGAGCGCGTCCGCGTCGTCGCCGAAGACGTGCGGGTGGCGCCGGACCAGCTTGGCGACGAGCCGGTCCGCGACCTCCGCGACGTCGAACGGGTCCGTCGCGTCGTCCTGCGCGACGCGCGCGTGGAACACCACCTGCAGCAGCACGTCGCCGAGCTCCTCGCGCAGGCCCTCGCGGTCCCCCGCGTCGACCGCCTCGGCGAGCTCGTGCACCTCCTCGAGCGCGTACGGCACGAGGCTCGTGTGCGTCTGCTCGGCGTCCCACGGGCAGCCGCCCGGCGAGCGCAGCCGGTCCATGACGGCGACGAGCCGGCCGAACGCCGCCGCGGCGGGCGCGGCGGCCGCCGGGACGTCGTCCGGGAGCGCCGGCGCAGCGGCGTCGACGCCCGTGGTGTGGCGCCCGCGCCGACGTCCGCGCGGCTCCGTGGTCATCGTCGCCCCGTCGTCATCGCGGCGACGACGTCGGTGCGGGCGTGGCGCCGGGGTCGCCGGGTGCGTCCCCGCCGGAGCCGTCGCCGGCGGCCGGTGCGCGGCCGCCCTCGGGCACCACCCACTCCGGCGCCGTCGGCGGCGCGACACCGACGTCCTGGAACGTGCCGAAGCGCGGGTTCACCTCGATGTCGGCGTCGTCCACCAGCTGCCGGTACTCCTCGGCGGCGGCCTGCCCGTCCGGTGCGGCCTGCACCGCGTCGGCAGCGAGCGAGTACCGCCCGACCACCACGGCCTGCTCGCCGAAGTCGAGGCGCGCGGCCTCCTCCTCGCCGAGCTGCTGGACCGCCTGCTGCTCGAGGAACGCGCGCGCCTGGTCGTCGCTGACGCCCACGCCGCGCGCCGCGGCGACCTGGGAGAGGAACGGCTCGGTCACGAGGATCGTCAGCACGCCCTGCGGCGACACCCCCGGGTACACCGGCGTGAGGTCGTCCAGCGCCGCGGTGAGGTCGTCGGTCGACACCGCCTCGCCGTCGACCACCGCCGCCGCGCCGGGGTGCCCCGCGCAGGCCGTCAGCAGCCCCGCCGCCAGCAGCGCGGCCGCCGCCGCACCCGTCGCGCGGGACCGTGCCCGCGCGCGTCGGGTCGTCCGTGTGCCTCGTCGCACCGTCACCAGAGCCTCCCGTCCTCGGAAGTCGTCCCTCGACCGCGGCCATCGTAGGGCCCACGACCGACGGCGGAGGCGCGCGGGCGACCGCGACCCGGCTACCGGGTGCCCACCTGCGCCGCCGCGCCGACGTCCCCGCGCACGACCGCGTCGACGAACTGCCGCGTCCAGGCGAGCAGGTCCTTGCCGTGCAGCGGCTTGCCGCCGATGCGCGCCGTCGTCGGGAACGGCACGAGGACCGTGCGCACCGCCGGCTTGAGCACCGCCCCGGGGTACAGGCGCTTGAGCCGCAGCTGCGCCGACTCCGGCAGCTCGACGGGCGCGAACCGCACGAACCGGCCCTGCGCCGTGATGTCGGAGAGCCCCGCCGCCCGCGCGTGCAGGCGGAACCGGGCGACGTCGAAGAGGTTCTCCACCGCCGCCGGCACGGCGCCGTAGCGGTCCGCGAGCTCGGCGTGCACCTCGGCGAGGGCCGCCTCGTCCGCCGCCGTCGCGATCTTGCGGTACGCCTCGAGGCGCAGCCGCTCGTGCGCGACGTAGTCGTGCGGGATGTGGGCGTCGACGGGCAGCTCGATCGTGACGTCGGGCAGCTCCTCGTCGACCTCGCCGCGGAAGCTCGCGACGGCCTCGCCGACCATGCGGATGTACAGGTCGAAGCCGACGCCCTCGATGTGCCCGGACTGCTCCCCGCCGAGCAGGTTGCCCGCGCCGCGGATCTCGAGGTCCTTCATGGCCACGGCCATGCCGGCGCCGAGGTCGGTGTGCGCGGCGATCGTCTGGAGGCGGTCGTGCGCCGTCTCGGTGAGCGGCACCTCCGGCGGGTACAGGAAGTAGGCGTACGCGCGCTCGCGGCCACGCCCGACGCGCCCGCGCAGCTGGTGCAGCTGCGAGAGCCCGAGCCGGTCGGCGCGCTCGAGGATCAGCGTGTTGGCGTTGGAGATGTCGAGGCCCGTCTCGACGATCGTCGTGCAGACGAGGACGTCGAACTTCTTCTCCCAGAAGTCCATGATCACGCGCTCGAGCTGGTGCTCGTTCATCTTCCCGTGCGCCACCGCGATGCGGGCCTCGGGCACGAGCTCGTTGAGCCGCGACGCCGTGCGCTCGATCGTCTCCACCTTGTTGTGCACGTAGAAGACCTGGCCCTCGCGCAGCAGCTCCCGGCGGATCGCGGCGCCGATCTGCTTCTCCTCGTACGGCCCGACGAACGTGAGCACCGGATGGCGCTCCTCCGGCGGCGTGGCGAGCGTCGACATCTCGCGGATGCCGGTCACCGCCATCTCGAGCGTGCGCGGGATCGGCGTCGCGCTCATCGCGAGCACGTCGACGTTGGTGCGCAGCGCCTTGAGCGTCTCCTTGTGCTCGACGCCGAACCGCTGCTCCTCGTCGATGATGACGAGCCCGAGGTCCTTGAACCGCACGCCGCCGGTGATGAGGCGGTGCGTGCCGATGACCACGTCGACCGACCCGTCGGCGAGCCCCTCGAGGATCTCCTTGCTCTCCTTCGGCGTCTGGAACCGCGACAGCGCCCTCACGGTCACGGGGAACGCCGAGTAGCGCTCGGCGAACGTGTCGAGGTGCTGCTGCACGAGCAGCGTGGTCGGCACGAGCACGGCGACCTGCTTGCCGTCCTGCACGGCCTTGAACGCGGCCCGCACGGCGATCTCGGTCTTGCCGTAGCCGACGTCGCCGCAGACGAGCCGGTCCATGGGGATCGGCTTCTCCATGTCCTGCTTGACCTCGTCGATCGTCGCGAGCTGGTCCGGGGTCTCGACGTACGCGAACGCGTCCTCGAGCTCGCGCTGCCACGGCGTGTCCGGGCCGAACGCGTGGCCCGGCGTCGCCATGCGCGCCGAGTACAGGCGGATCAGCTCGGCCGCGATCTCCTTGACGGCCTTGCGCGCCCGGCCCTTCGTCTTCGCCCAGTCGGCGCCGCCCATGCGGTTGAGCGTCGGCGACTCGCCGCCCACGTACTTGGTGACCTGGTCGAGCTGGTCCGTCGGCACGAAGAGCCGGTCGCCCGGGTGGCCCCGCTTGCTCGACGCGTACTCGACGACCATGTACTCGCGCGTCGCCGCGTTCGCGCCCGTGCCGATCGTGCGCTGCACCAGCTCGACGAAGCGCCCGACGCCGTGCTGCTCGTGCACGACGAAGTCGCCCGGCCGCAGCTGCAGCGGGTCGACGACGTTGCGCCGCCGGCTCGGCATGCGCCGCATGTCGCGCGTGCTCGACCCGGCGCGGCCCGTGAGGTCCGCCTCGCTGAACACCGCGACGTGCAGGTCCTCGTGCACGAAGCCCGGCCCGACGGGGGCCGGCGTGACGAGCACGACGCCGCCCTCGGGCTCCTCGTCGACCGTCGCGACGAGGCGCGCCGGCACGTCGGCCGCGCGCAGCTGCTCGACCATGCGCTGCGCGGGGCCGTGCCCCTCGGTCGCGAGCACCAGGCGCCAGCCGAGCTGCTGCAGGCGGCGCACGTCCGCGACCGCGCGCTCGACCTCGCCGCGGTACCGCTCGACGTCGCGCGCACCGACGACGAGCGTCCGCACGCCGTCCGTGTGCCCGAGGCCGTCGTCCGGCGTCGTGCCCGCGTCCACCGCACCGGCGTCGAGGGTGAACCCGCTCAGCGTCCACCACCCGAGGCCGCGCACCTGCGCGCGCGCCCGCACGTCCGCGAACGACGCGAACGACGCCGCCGACAGGTCCAGCGGCACCTGCGCGCCCGCCGCGGCGGACGTCCAGGCCGCGGCGAGGAACTCCTCGGTCGTCGCGACGAGGTCGTGCGCGCGCCGGCGCACGCGCTCGGGGTCGACCAGCACGAGCAGCGTGTCGTCGGGCACGAGGTCGACGACGGGGACCATGCGGTCGACGAGCACGGGCGCGAGCGACTCCATGCCCTCGACGGCGATGCCCTCGGCGAGCCGGTCCAGCATGTCGACGGCGCCGGGCAGGCGCTCCGCGAGCGCGGCGGCGCGCTCGCGCACGGCCGGGGTCAGCAGGATCTCGCGGCACGGCGGCGCCCACACGCCGTGGTCGGCCACCTCGAGGCTGCGCTGGTCCGCGACGGAGAACCAGCGGATCTCCTCGACGTCCTCGCCCCACAGCTCGACGCGCAGCGGGTGGTCCTCGGTCGGCGGGAAGACGTCGAGGATGCCGCCGCGCACGGCGAACTCGCCGCGCCGCTCGACCATGTCGACGCGCGTGTACGCCGCGTCGACGAGGCGCTGGGCGACGTCGTCGAGGTCCACCTGCTGCCCGGACCGGATCTCGACCGGCGCGAGCTCGCCCAGGCCCTCGACCACCGGCTGCAGCAGCGCCCGCACCGGCATGACGAGCACGCGCACGGGGCCGGTCGGCCCGGGCTCGGGGTCCGGGTGCGCGAGCCGGCGGAACACCGCGAGGCGGCGCGCGACCGTGTCCGACCGCGGGCTGAGGCGCTCGTGCGGCAGGGTCTCCCAGCTCGGCAGCACGGCGACGTCGTCGTCCGGGAGGTAGCAGCGCAGCGCCGACGCGAGCTCGTCGGCGTCCCGGCCCGTCGCCGTCACGACGACGAGCGGGCGGCCCGCCGGGCCGCCCGCGGCGGCGCGGGCCGGCAGCGCGGACCGCAGGAAGCCCGCCGCCCCGGCCCGGTGGACGAGCCGCGGCACGGCGGCGGTGGAGACGCCCACCCGCTGCGGGTTGGGGGTGAGCAGG
>NZ_JBFTEP010000165.1:0-6703 GCF_047229365.1 Cellulomonas pasadenensis
GGCGGAGGTGCTCGCCGCCGCCGCCGACGCCGCGGCGGCGCGGCCGCCCGTCGTGCGCGGGACCGCCGGGACCGAGCGCGCCGAGGTGCTGTCGGCGACGGGGGCGTCCGCCGTCCCGGTGCTGGCGCTCGGGCTCGCGGCGGTGCTCGCAGGCGGCGTGCTCGTCCTGACGACGCGGCGCACCACGCCCGAGGACTGACCGCACCCGGGCGGACGCACCCACCGCGGCGACGGCTCGGGCGGCCCGGCAGACACCGTCAGACGTCGTCGTCGGTCGGGTTGCACCTCGTCGCGATCATCGTGACCGTCCCGACGTCGGGTCGCCACGGCTCGAGGTTCCACGCGTCCTTATCGGGTGCGCCGAGCACGTGGCACCACAGCTGCCCCCGCATGGAGGGCGTGGCGGCCTCCGGCTCGGCGGCCTCGAGCTGCGCCGCGAGCAGCTCCTGCGCCGCGAGCGAGCCACCCCGCACCCACCCGGCCGGCACCACCGCGAGCGAGCGTCCGCCCTCGGCCTCGCCCCACGTCGCGGACGCCAGAGCGGCCGTGCCGACGACGAACGACACGGCACCCGACCCGGCGTCGAGCGCCAGGACGTCGCCCTCGGCGCGCCAGGACGCCCGTGGACCGTCGGCACCGTCGGGCGCGCCGAGCGCCACGGCGACTCCCCCGCCGGCGTCGCGCACCACGACCGAGCCGTCCGCCTGCCGCTCGACGCCGCCGCCGCGCGGCGGCGCGGCCCACGCGAGCACGCCCCCCGGCCCGGTCACCGTGACGGTGCTCGCACCGTCGTCCTCCGCTCCCACGTCCACCCGCACCTCGGCCGCCGCGGGCAGCAGCGCCGCGCCCACCGCGCCACCGAGCAGCGTCCCGGAGTCCCGCACGACGCCGGCGGACGGGACCGTCGGGCTCGCGGCGGGCGCCGGAGCGGACGACGTCGGAGGGCTCTCTCCCGGGGACCCGGGCACCGTCCCGCACCCGGCGAGGACGACCGCGACGCACGCCGCGACGACGCCTCGACCCCACCCCCGCCGTGCCACGCCGCGACCGTAGCCGCCGACGCGTCGGCGCAGCACCGGCTGGCCACCGGCGTTCAGCTCCTCGGCGGCGAGCCACGCGCGTCGGCGGTGAGGAACAGGTGCCCGTCGGTGGCGGTGCGGGTGGTGTCACCGGGCGGTGGGTGGTGGTGCCGTCGGCGGCGACGGCCAGGACGGTGTCGCGAGGGGGTGGAGGAACCGGATCTCAGAGCTCGTCGACTCGGTCTCGGTCGGTGCTGTCACGGACATCCAGGTCGGCACCGCTCTCGACGAGTGACTTCAGCGCTGCCGCGTGTCCGGGGCTGCGGAGTGCCAGCCGCGATGTCATCCATCGGCGGCCCGGCTCGCTCGTGGCGGCCCACCTCCACCGCAACGCGTGGCGCGCGGCTCGCCGTCTCCGCAAGGGACTCATCCGGAGGACGTTCGCGAAGCCGTGAGTGATGTCGGCGAGCAGGTGCATCCGCGCCGGCACATCGACGTCCGCCGGCTCGTGCGGGTCCAGCTCCTCGTCCTCGACGTACGGCTCGCCTGCTTCTCCCATCCGGCGGATCTCGATGAGCGATCGCTCGGTGAGCACGGCGAGAAGATCCACAGCGCTCACACGACGAACACCTGCCCCGAACCGGCCACCGGGTCGACCGAGTCGAACCGGCCCGACGACGTGTCGTAGTTGCGCGCCCGCAGCTGGTACCGGTCCGACTGCGTCTCGTCGCGGTACCCGCCGGTGAACTGCAGCGGGTTGACCGGTGCGTCGTCCGCCAGGCGCTTCCCGCCGGAGACGAGGTCGGTGCCCCGGACCCCGCCGAACGGGTCGTAGTCGTACGCCCACTGCGCGTCGCCCGCGGGCGAGACGACGGCCGACGTGCTGCCCAGGCAGTCGCGGACGTAGGAGGAGTAGTCGTCCCCGCCCTCCGCCAGGCCGAGCGGCGAGCCGTCGGGGGCGTACAGGAACGACGTCGTCTTCGTCCCGGCCGGGCCCGTGCGCGTCTCGCCGGCGATGGTCGGCAGGGGGCCGTTGACGTCCCACGTCCACGCCGTCGACTCCAGGGCGCCCTCGGCGGTCGTCGTCGCCGACGACAGCCGCAGGCCCGCCGCGTCGTACGCGTACCGCGTCTGCTCGCCGTCGACCGTCGCCGTCGCGAGGGTCCGGTCGAGGTTGTACGTGTACGCCTCGTCACCGGCCTTCGTCTGGTTGCCCTCGGCGTCGTACGTGTACTCCCGCGTGCCCGCCTGGACGTCCGGCAGGTCGGGCAGCTGCCCGGTGACGGTCGTGTCGACCGGTCGCGCTGCGCCCCTTCATGAGAGAACTCTCACGTCGCCGACGCGCCCGCCCACCACGCGCGGCGCGTGCTGGGCCGGCGACCGGTGGCACGCCACGGCGCACGGTGCTGTGCTGCCGGGATGGACCACTTCACGCGCGACGGCCTCCGGTTCGACGTGCGCGACCACCCGCCCGCGAGCGCGGCCCCGGACGCGCCCGTCGCGGTCCTCCTGCACGGCTTCCCGCAGGACGCGAGCGCGTTCGACGCCGTGGTCCCGCTGCTGACGCGCGCGGGCGTGCGCGTGCTCGTGCCCGACCAGCGCGGCTACTCCCCCGGCGCACGGCCCCGCGGCCGGCGGCCGTACGTCGTCCCGGAGCTGGTCGCCGACGTGGTGGCGCTGCTCGACGCGGCGGGCGTCGAGGCGGCGCACGTCGTGGGCCACGACTGGGGCGGTGCCGTGGCGTGGGCCGTCGCCGCCCGCGAGCCCGACCGGACGGCGTCGCTCACGGCGCTCGGTACGCCGCACCCGGCCGCGATGCGCGCGGGGCTGCTCCGGGGGCAGGCCGTCCGCTCGTCGTACGTCGGCTGGTTCCAGCTCCCGGCCGTCCCCGAGCGGACGCTGCTGGCGGACGACGGCGCGCGCCTGCGCGGCGCCCTCACCCGGTCCGGCCTCGAGCCCGACCGCGCCGACCGCTACGTCGCGCGGATGCGCGAGCCGGGCGCGCTCACCGCCGCGCTCTCCTGGTACCGCGCGCTGCCGGTGCCGAGCGGCGGCGGCACGGCCCGCGTCGAGGTCCCGACCACGTACGTCGCCGCCCGCCGCGACCCGTTCTTCGCGCCCGCGTCGGTCGCGGCGACCGGCCGGTACGTCGACGGCGACTACCTGCACGTCGCGCTCGACGCCGACCACTGGCTCCCCGAGCACCGGCCGGCCGACGTCGCCGCCGCCGTGCTGGGCAACGCGCGGTGACGGCGGGACGATGAGGCTCTGGTCCCTGCACCCCGCGCTGCTCGACCGCCAGGGGCTGACGGCGTGCTGGCGCGAGGCGCTCCTCGCCCAGGCGGTCCTGCTCGACCGCACGAAGGGCTTCACCCGGCACCCGCAGCTCGACCGGTTCCGCGCGCAGCCGGAACCCGTCGTCGCGATCGCCGCCTACCTCCACGCCCTGCGCGACGAGGCGGCGCGCCGGGGCTACCGGTACGACCCCGCCCGCGTCCACCTGCCCGACGACGCCCGGACGCGCGGCGTCGGCCGCATGTCCGTCACGTCCGGCCAGATGGAGCTCGAGCTCGCCCACCTCCTCACGAAGCTCGCCGAGCGCTCGCCGGAGCGGCACCGCTGGGTCGCGGCGGTCGGACGCGCGTCCCCGCACCCGCTGTTCGTCGTCGTGCCCGGCGACGTGGAGCGGTGGGAACGCGCGTCCTGAGCGACGCGGCGGTGGCCGGCTCGTCCACAGGGCGTCCCTGCGTGCCCTCCGGTCGCTGCACGCTCTGCCCGACTCGCGCCATGGTGCTCGGACGGCGTCGACCGCAGGTCGTCGTGGTGCACGATGCCACGCCGTCGACCGCCGACCTGCTGCTCGACGAGGCGCGTAGCGCCGAGCAGACGCAGATCCAGCTGCACGCCGCGATGGACCAGCGTGCCGGGGCGCTCGAGGTACCACCAGGACGGCCGTGACGACGTGGTGGCGGTGGTGACGGACCTCACCGCCTGGGTCGTGCAGGGCGCCGGGGAGCAGCTGCGCGGCAAGCGGCGGCTCGTCCTCCTCGCGGCCGCTCTTCTCGTCACGTCTGTCGGTGCGACAGCAGCCGGACTTGTCCTCGAGCTGTGGCCGGTCCTGACCGGCTCGGGAGGTGGAAGCGCATGAGCGCCAAGGACACACGGACGCCGCGCAAGCTCGTCGTCGACCCCGACCTGCTGATGAACCTGGGGGGCGACGAGAGAGCGGTCCGACGTGCGCGCCGGCGCCTCGTCGAGGAGGCCCGCGCCGGCGCCGTCGTCATCTCCCCCCGGTCGGCGGTCTCCCGTGCCGTCGACGGTCCGACGGCACGGGAGCCGCGCTCCCGCTGAGGCCTCAGCCCTTGGCGTGCTTCTCCGGGATCGGCGCGTCGCCCGACGCGCGCTGTGCCCGGTAGTACGTCCGCGCCTCCTCCTGGCGCTCGTGCTCGACGCCCGACGAGATGGGCGCGCGCAGGTGCTCCTGCCCGTAGCCGAAGGCGTCGACGAGGTCCTGCGCGTGCGGGCGCAGCCGCGCGAGCAGGCGCTCGATGTACGACGTCACGGTCCGCGCGCGGCCGGCCGACAGGCGCCCGTTGACCAGGTACCAGGCGAGGTCCCGCTCGATCAGCGTGAGCCCGAAGAGGTCGCGCAGCCACGTGAGCACCTGCCGCGTGCCCGGGTCCTCGACGCGCGCGAGGCCGCGCGTGAACGCCTCCCACTGCACGCGCTCGGCGTGCGCGCGGGCGGCCTCGATGAGCTCGTGCTGGTGGGCGTTGAACAGCGCGGCGGCCTTGTCGGGGCTCATCCGCCGGGCCGGGGCGAGGGCCTGCGCGACCTGCGCGACCTTCGCCTCGACGCGGTCCGTGAGCAGGTCGCGCTGCGTCTGCTCGTCGCGGAGCTGGCCGACCGACCGGCGCGCGTCCCCGAGGTCGCCGAGCGCCTGCACGGCGCGCACCAGCGGCGTGCGGTGCAGCGCGACGTCCGCGACGCGCTCGGCCACGAACCGCGCCATGTCGCCCTTGTCCGCCTGCACGTCCTTGAGCGACTTCGCGTAGTCGGCGAGGAGGCGCTTGGCGACCAGCTGGTAGAGGACCGTGTTGTCGCCCTCGAACGTCACGTACACGTCCATGTCGGCGTGCAGGCCGGTGAGCCGGTTCTCCGCGAGGAAGCCCTGGCCGCCGCACGCCTCGCGCGCCGTCTGGATCGTGCGCAGGGCGCCCCACGTCGACGTCGGCTTGAGGGACGCCGCGAGCGTCTCCAGGTCCTCGCGCCCCTCCGGGGTGTCGCCGCGGCCGGAGAAGACGTCGTCGAACGCGGCGAGCAGCTCCTCGTGCGCGAACGTCGCCGCGTACGTCTCCGCCACGAGCGGCAGCAGCCGGCGCTGGTGCTGGCCGTAGTCGAGCAGCGTGACCTCGTCCGACCCGCCGCCCGCGAACTGGCGTCGCTGGTTCGCGTACGTCACGGCGATCGCGAGCGCGATCTTGCTGGCGTTGACCGCGGCGCCGTCGAGGGAGACCCGCCCCTGCACGAGCGTGCCGAGCATCGTGAAGAAGCGCCGGCCCGGGCTCGCGATGGGCGACGAGTAGGTGCCGTCGGGCGCGACGTCGCCGTACCGGTTGAGCAGGTTCGTGCGCGGCACGCGCACGTGGTCGAAGTGCAGGCGGCCGTTGTCGATGCCGTTGAGGCCGCCCTTGACGCCGTCGTCCTCCCCGCCGATGCCGGGCAGGAACTCGTGCGTGCTCGGGTCGCGGAGCGGCACGTAGAACGCGTGCACGCCGTGGTTGACACGCGGCTGCCCGGGCGCCGCCGTGACCAGCTGCGCGAACACCACGGCCGCGGTGCCGTGCACGGCCGCGTTGCCGAGGTAGTCCTTCCACGCCCCGCGGAACGGGGTGTGGAGGACGAACTCCTGCGCGTCGGCGTCGTACTCGGCCGTCGTCCCGATGGACGCGACGTCCGAGCCGTGCCCCGTCTCCGTCATCGCGAACGCCCCCGGCACGTCCAGGTGCATCGCGCCCGGCAGGAACGTGTCGTGGTGGTGCTCGGTGCCCAGGTGCAGGATCGCCGACGCGAACAGCCCCCACTGCACGCCCGCCTTGATCTGCAGCGACGGGTCCGCCGCGACGAGCTCCTCGAAGCGCGCGAGCGAGCCGCCGTGGTCGTCCGCGCCGCCGAGCCGCGTCGGGAACGCGCGCAGCACGTCGTGCTCCGCCTCCAGCCGGCGCAGCTGGTGCAGCACCCGCTCGCGGTGCTCCGCCATCGGCATGCCCTCGACCTTCTGGAAGTCGGGGTCGGCCGTGATCGCGCGCGCCTCGCGGCGCAGCTGCGCGTACTGCCCGAGCAGCAGGTTCTCGAGCGCGGCGACGTCCACGCGGTCGGCGCCGTCGTGGGCGCCGGCGGGTGCGGGACGGGCCTCGGGGCGGACGGTCGTGGTGGTCATCGCTGCTCCCTCTGGGTGCCGGCTGCGTCGTCGCTGCCGGGCTGGTGGGTCTGTGCCGGGTGGGCGGTGGTGCGGGGGTCGTGCGGGGTGCTGCCGGACGTGCTGCCGGACGTGCTGCCGGGGATGCCCTCCCGCGCGCCGACGTCGCGCGGCGGGCGGTCGCGGGGCGGGCAGGAGGAAGTCGCGCTGCAGGTCGTTCGGCGGCGGCTCGAACGCCACACCGCGGTCGCGACCGCCGAGACCC
>NZ_JBFTEP010000166.1:0-6687 GCF_047229365.1 Cellulomonas pasadenensis
CCCCCCCCCCCCCCACCCTCCACCCACACCCCCCACTCCGCCCTCGGCGTAAGAGTCTGGTGGGCTCTTTGATGTTTATACGCCCCCGGGGGGGGCGCCCCCCCCCCCCGCCGCCGCGCTTGCGGCCGCCGCCGGGCTCACGGAGGCGCACGAGGCGCTGCGCACGCTGCTGCCCGACGCGGCGGACACGCTCGTCGAGGACCTCCGCGCCGACCTCGTGCGCCGCGCGCAGGCGCAGGTCGACGTCGAGCGCGCCGGCGCCGACGCGGCGCTCGCCGATCCCGACCTCGCCGCCGACGCGTCCTCCCGGCTGCGCCTGCGGCTCGCCGTCCTCAAGGGGCTGACATGAGCACGGACGACCTCAGGCCGGCCTCCGTCCCGGCGCCCATCCCCGCGGTGCTGCCGGCGGCCGTGCCCGCCCACGGCGCGCGCGTCCCCGCGGACGCCGAGCCGGAGATGCTCGACGACGCCCCGGGAGCCGACGTCCCCGGCGTCGAGCCCGAGGCACCGGGCACGGCCTGGGCGGACGACGACGAGGGCGCGGTGCGCGGGGAGGACACGGCCGCGCTCACGGCGCGCGTCGACGCGCTCGAGGGCGCCCTCACCATCGGCGGCGACCGCGTCGACCCGGACGTCGTCGCAGCCGTCGGCGCCGCGGTCGACCGCGTCCGGGAGCGGCTCGTGCTGGGCGTCGACCACACCGTCGTCGCGCTCGTCGGCGGCACCGGGTCGGGCAAGTCCAGCCTCTTCAACGCGGTCAGCGGCCTGCGGTTCGCCGACGTGGGCGTCCGTCGGCCGACGACGTCGCGCGTCACCGCGTGCGTGTGGGGCGCGGACGGCGACCCGCTGCTCGACTGGCTCGGCGTCGACGCCGAGCACCGGATCGAGCGCGAGAGCGTCCTCGACGCCGACCACGAGGCCGCGCTGCGCGGGCTCGTGCTGCTCGACCTGCCCGACCACGACTCGATCGCCCCCGAGCACCGCGAGGTCGTCGACCGGGTGCTGCCGCAGGTCGACCTGCTCGTGTGGGTCGTGGACCCGCAGAAGTACGCCGACGACGCGCTGCACTCCGGGTACCTGCGCCGGCTCGCCGGCCGGGACGCGTCGATGCTGCTCGTCATGAACCAGGTCGACACCGTGGCGCCCGAGGTGCGGGGCGCGCTGCTCGCCGACGTGCAGCGGCTGCTCGCGGAGGACGGCCTGCCGGACGTGCCCGTGCACGGCGTGTCGACGGTGACCGGCGACGGCGTCGCGGAGCTGCGGGACGCGCTGGCGGACGCGGTCGCGCAGCGGTCGGTCGCGGCCGCGCACGCGGACGCGGAGGTCGCGCAGGCGGCGCGCCTGGCCGCGACCCAGGTGGGTGCGCGGGAGCCGGCGCCGTCGCAGCTCGCGCTCGGGACGGTCGTCGACAAGCTCGTGTCCGCCGCGGGGCTCCCGGCCGTGGCCGCCGCGGTCGCGGCCGTCGTGCGCGGCGGGGCGTCGCGGCCGCCGCGGCTCGGCGACGTGCACGGCGACGGCGTCGGGCTGGCCCGTTCGGCGTGGGTGACCAGCGTGACGCAGGGGCTGCCCGTGCGCTGGGCCGACGACCTGCGGCACCGGGTGGCCACGCCGGCGGAGCTGCGCCTCGCCGTCACCGACGCGCTCACGCAGGTGACCGTGACGGCGCGGGCGTCGCTCGCCGCGCGCGTCCTCTCGGTGCTCGCCGTGGTGCTGGGCGTCGTCGGGCTGGTCGGTGCAGGGCTGGTCGTCGCCGACGCGGCGGGGGCGGACCCGGGCTGGGTGCCGCCGGCGGTGCTCGCCGCCGCGCTGCTCGCCGCGGCGCTCGTCCTCGCGGTCGTGGCGTCGGCCGTGCGCCGCCGGGCCGCCGCGCGTCGGGCCGAGCGGGTCCTGGCCGACGGGCGGGCGGCGATCGAGTCGGCGGCCCGGGCACGGCTGCTCGCACCGACGCAGGACGTGCTCGCCGAGCACCGGCACGCGCGCGAGCTCGTGGCGCAGGCCGCCGGGGGACCTGCGCCGCGCTGAGGTCCGGCGTGCGTGGTCCCGGGCACGCATCCGGGACGACGCCGAGCCGTCCCCAGCCCCGGCGCGCGGACGTGCCGTCCACGGGTGCGGGCCCGCGCGCGTCGGCGCGACACGGCGGGCCCGGACGCTGTCCTCACACGCCCCGCGCTCGCGGGGCCACGGCAGTGAGGACATCGGCATGGGCGCACACACGCAGGACGTGACCGTCGTCGGCTGGGTCGGCTCGGACGTGCGGAGCTACCACCTGGACGGCGGCGGCACGCCGTACGCGCAGTTCCGGCTCGCGTCGACGCGGCGGGTGTACGACCGCGAGAGCGGCACCTACCGCGACGGCCCGACGGTCTGGTGGACGGTGAAGGTGTGGCGGCAGGTGGCGGACAACGTCACGCGCTCGCTCCACAAGGGCGACCCGGTGGTGGTGGTCGGGCGCGTGGGCACGTCGGAGTGGACGTCGCCGGACGGCCCGCGCACCGAGCTCGTGCTCGAGGCGGTCGCGCTCGGCCACGACCTCGTGTTCGGCACGACCGCGTTCCGGCGCAGCACCCGCGGCGGCACGGGCGAGGCCGCGGGGGAGAGCGTGGGCGCGCGCGGCGCCGCGGCCGAGGGTGCCCCGGAGGCCGCCGTCGACGACCCGTGGGCGCAGGCGCCGCACCTCCCGGAGGACGCGGCCGGCCCCGACGCCGGCCCCACGGCACCGCCCGACGGCGACGCGGACGACGTGCCGGGGTCCGACGCGGGCGCGGACGGCGACGACCGTGCGGCCGCGGCGGAGGGCCTCGCGCTGGTCGGGCGCGGGTGATCGCCTAGGCTGGGGGACCGGCAACCGACGACGCCGCAGGTCGGCGCGCGCGACCCGGTCGGGGCACGTCCCCGCCCGGCACCGCGCCCCGACCGGCGGCGTCCCCACCGAAGCGACCCGAGGCGGACGAGCAGTCAGTGGCTGAGTTCATCTACTCCATGTACAAGGCGCGCAAGGCGCACGGCGACAAGGTCATCCTCGACGACGTCTCCCTGAACTTCCTGCCCGGCGCGAAGATCGGCGTCGTCGGCCCGAACGGCGCCGGGAAGTCCACGATCCTCAAGATCATGGCCGGGCTCGACCAGCCGTCGAACGGCGAGGCCCGGCTGTCGCCCGGCTTCACGGTCGGCATCCTGCAGCAGGAGCCGCCGCTGAACGACGAGAAGACGGTGCTGGGCAACGTCGAGGAGGGCGTCGCCGAGATCAAGGGCAAGCTCGACCGCTACAACGAGATCTCGGCGCTCATGGCCGACCCGGACGCGGACTTCGACGCGCTGCTCGCGGAGATGGGGCAGCTGCAGGAGGCGATCGACGCCGCCGACGCCTGGGACCTCGACGCGCAGCTCGAGCAGGCGATGGACGCCCTGCGGTGCCCGCCGCCGGACGCGGACGTCAACGTCCTGTCGGGTGGTGAGCGCCGCCGCGTCGCGCTCTGCAAGCTCCTGCTCGAGAAGCCGGACCTGCTGCTGCTCGACGAGCCCACCAACCACCTGGACGCCGAGTCCGTGCTGTGGCTCGAGCAGCACCTGCAGCAGTACCCCGGCGCGATCCTCGCCGTGACGCACGACCGCTACTTCCTCGACCACGTCGCGGAGTGGATCTGCGAGGTCGACCGCGGGCGCCTCTACCCGTACGAGGGCAACTACTCGACGTACCTGGAGAAGAAGCAGGAGCGCCTGAACGTCCAGGGCAAGAAGGACGCGAAGCTCGCCAAGCGCCTCAAGGACGAGCTCGAGTGGGTGCGCCAGAACGCCAAGGGCCGCCAGACGAAGTCGAAGGCGCGCCTGGCCCGCTACGAGGAGATGGCGGCCGAGGCGGAGCGGACGCGGAAGCTGGACTTCGAGGAGATCCAGATCCCGCCGGGCCCGCGCCTGGGCAACGTCGTGCTCGAGGCCAAGGACCTGGTCAAGGGCTTCGACGGCCGCACGCTCATCGACGGCCTCAGCTTCACGCTGCCCCGCAACGGCATCGTCGGCGTCATCGGCCCGAACGGCGTCGGCAAGACGACCCTGTTCAAGACGATCGTCGGGCTGGAGCCGCTCGACGGCGGCGACCTCAAGATCGGCGAGACCGTCTCGATCTCGTACGTCGACCAGAGCCGCGGCGGCATCGACCCGAAGAAGACGCTGTGGGAGGTCGTGTCCGACGGCCTCGACTTCCTCAAGGTCGGCAACGTCGAGATGCCGTCGCGCGCGTACGTCGCCGCGTTCGGCTTCAAGGGCCCGGACCAGCAGAAGCCGGCCGGCGTCCTGTCGGGCGGCGAGCGCAACCGGCTCAACCTCGCGCTCACGCTCAAGCAGGGCGGCAACCTGCTGCTCCTCGACGAGCCGACCAACGACCTCGACGTCGAGACGCTCGGCTCGCTCGAGAACGCGCTGCTCGAGTTCCCCGGCTGCGCCGTGGTCGTGTCGCACGACCGCTGGTTCCTCGACCGCGTCGCGACGCACATCCTCGCGTACGAGGGCACCGAGGAGGACCCGTCGGCCTGGTACTGGTTCGAGGGCAACTTCGCCGCGTACGAGGAGAACAAGGTCCAGCGCCTCGGCGCCGACGCGGCCCGCCCGCACCGCGTGACGCACCGCAAGCTGCGGCGCGACTGAGGGCGCGGCCGGCATGAGCGACGACGCGCCCGTCCGCCCCGACGCGCCGGACCCCGGGGGTCCGGCGGGGCGGGCGGGCGCGTCGCCTCCCGCGGCAGTGCCCGGTACGGCAGTGCCCGGTACGGCTGTGCCCGGTACGGCTGCGCCCGGTACGGCTGCGCCCGTCGCGGGCGTGCCCGGCGACGGGCTCGTCGAGGCGCTCGAGGTGCTCGGGCTGCGGCTCGGCCAGGTGGAGCTGCCGCTCGAGGGCACGGGCGTCGCGGAGGCGCGCGCCGTGCGCCGCCAGGCCGTCGAGCAGCTCGACGACTACCTGCTGCCCCGGTTGCGGGCCGCCGCCGCGCCGGTGCTCGCGGTCCTCGGCGGGTCCACCGGCGCGGGCAAGTCCACGCTGGTCAACTCCCTGCTCGGTGCCCCGGTGTCGACGGCGGGCGTGCTGCGACCCACGACGCGGTGGCCGGTGCTCGTGCACCACCCGCTCGACGGCCGCTGGTTCACCACCGACCGGGTGCTGCCGGGCCTGGCGCGGCTCGTCGGCGGGCGCGGTGCCGGGCCGGGCCGCGGCGCCCCGGACACCGCGGGCGGCGCGTCCCCGGACGGCACGGGCGCGGCCGGGCACGCCGGCCTGCGGCTCGTCGCGAGCGACGCCGTGCCGCAGGGGCTGGCGCTGCTGGACGCGCCGGACATCGACTCCGTCGTCGACGAGAACCGTGCGCTGGCACGGCAGCTGCTCGGTGCCGCGGACCTGTGGCTGTTCGTCACCACGGCCGCGCGCTACGCCGACGCCGTGCCGTGGGAGCTGCTCGCCACGGCCGCGCAGCGGCGCGTCGAGCTGGCGCTCGTGCTCGACCGCGTCGACCCCGGCGAGGAGGACGCCGTCCGCACGCACCTCACGTCGATGCTCGCGGAGCACGGGCTCGCGGGCACCCCGGTGCTGGTGGTCCCCGAGGTCGAGCCCGAGGACGGGCTCCTGCCGGCGTGGGCCGTGGCGCCCGTCGCCGAGTGGCTGACCCGGCTCGCGGCCGACCCGGCCGCGCGCCGCGGCGTCGTGGAGCGGACGCGCGACGGCCTCGTCGCCGACCTCGTCGTCCGCGCGGGCCTGGTGGCCGACGCGGCGGACGCGCAGGAGGCGGCGGACGCCCGCCTGCGCGCGGCCGTGCGCACCGCGTACGAGGCGGCGCTCGTGGACGTCGGGCGCGCGACGTCCGACGGGCGCATGCTGCGCGGCGAGGTGCTCGCGCGCTGGCAGGACGTCGTCGGCACGGGTGAGTTCATGCGGTCCGTCGAGGAGCGCGTCTCGCGCTGGCGGGACCGCCTGACGTCCGCCGTGCGCGGTCGGCGTGCGGAGGAGCCGGCGCTCGCCGCCGCCATCGGCCGCAGCCTCGACGCCGTCGTGCTCGACGCGGCCGAGCAGGCGGCCGACCGCGCGTACGCCGCGTGGCGCGCCGACCCCGCCGGCGCGGCGCTGCTCGACGGGCTGGCGCTCTCGCGGTCGTCCGCGCGGCTGCGCGACGAGATCGCCGCGCAGGTCCGCGGCTGGCAGGACGACGTGCTCGCGCTGGTCGCCGACGAGGGCGCCGACCGGCGGACGCAGGCGCGGGCGCTCTCGTTCGGCGTCAACGGCCTCGGTGCCGCGCTCATGCTCGCGGTCTTCGCCTCGACGGGCGGGCTGACCGGCGCGGAGGTCGGCATCGCCGGCGGCACCGCCGTGCTCGCGCAGCGGCTGCTCGAGGCGGTCTTCGGCGACGACGCGGTGCGCCGCCTCACGGAGTCCGCGCACGAGCGGCTGCTCGCGCGCGTGCGGGGCGTGCTCGACGCGGAGGCGGCGCGCTACACCGCCCAGCTCGACGCGCTCGGCACGGCGGACGCGGGCGGCTCCGGCGTGCGCGCGGCCGCGGCCCGGGTGGCGGGGCGGGTGGACGACATCCCCACCGTGGGGCCCCGCGCCCGGGCGCCGGGGTCGGCCCCGCGCCCCGGGCACCGGGGGTGGTACCGGCTGCTCTCCGACGACGCACGCCTGCTGCGGCTCGTCGCGCAGCACGCCGACCC
>NZ_JBFTEP010000167.1:0-6659 GCF_047229365.1 Cellulomonas pasadenensis
ACGGCTTGAACGTCGAGCCGGCCTGGATGAGGTCGAACGTGGCGGTGTTGCGGGAGTCCGCGAGGTAGTCCGGCCCGCCGTACAGGGACACGATGCCGCCCGTCGCGGGGTCCACCGAGACGACCGAGACGCGCATGCGCTCGTTCGGCGTCGCGCCGTCCGACAGCGCGCCGGCACGCAGCTCGTCGACGGAGACCTTCGCGGCCTCCTGCACCTCGGGGTCGATCGTCGTGATGATCTCGAGCCCGCGCGTGCGCAGCTCGTCCTCGCGCCACAGCTTCGTGGCGAGCAGCTCGTCCTCGACCATCTTGAGGAGGTAGCCGTTGGGGCCGCGGTACGTCTCGCCGCGGGCGTACGCGATCGTCGTCGGGAACACCTGCCCCGCGCGGTCGGCGGCGCTCAGCCACCCGGAGTCGACCATCGAGTCCAGCACGATGCCCCAGCGCTGCTGCGCCTTCTCCGGGCTGTTCGCCGGGTCCCAGTTGTTCGGGGACGGGATCACCGCGGCGAGCAGGGCCGCCTCCGAGACGCTCAGCTCGGCGGCGGGCTTGCCGAAGTACGCCTGCGAGGCCGCCTGGATGCCGTACGCGTCACGACCGAAGTAGATCGTGTTCAGGTAGCGGCCCATGATCTGTTCCTTGGACTCGCTCTGGGTGATCTTGACGGCGAGGATCGCCTCCTTCGCCTTGCCCAGGTAGTCCTTCGTCGTGTTCTGGTAGTACCGCTCGACGTACTGCTGGGTCAGCGTCGACCCGCCCTGCACCGGCTTGCCCTGCACGTTGTTGATGAAGGCGCGGGCCATGCCCGTGATCGAGATGCCGCGGTTGGAGAAGAAGGTCTTGTCCTCGCCGGCGGCGACGGCCTTGCCGATGTGGTCGGGCAGCGTCTCGTAGTCGACGATCTCGCGCTTCTGCTCCGCGAACTGGCCCATGACGGGGCCGGGCGTGCCGGGCTCGGGGCCGGCGAAGTACACGGTCGTCGTCTCGAAGGAGACCTCGTCGAGCTCGTCCGGCGGCTGCACCAGCGCGAACGCGGCGACGCCGGCGCCCAGCACGAGGAAGACGCCGCCGATGAACGTGCCCAGGAGCACGCGCCACGACGGCAGCCACCGGTGCAGGCCGGTGTACCCCGAGCGCGGGTAGTCCCAGAAGCGGCGCTTGCCGCCCTCCGACGTCGGGCGTCGCGTCGCGCGCCGGGCGCGGGGGGGCGCCGCACGGCGGTTCGAGGCTGCCAACTCCAGACCTTCCGTCGACGACTGGTCCGGCGTCGTCGCCCTCCCCGGGGGTGGGGACGGGCACGGCGGCGCCGCGCCCAGTATGGACGAACGGCCTGGGGCGTTCGCCCCGTCGCGCCCCCGGACGTCCGATCCTCAGCGACCTTTCACATGATCGGCACGCCGCCGTGACGCCGGGACGCGGTGCCGGGAAGCCCGGCGGGGCCGGCGTCGCCCCTGCGGTTGTGCGGCGTGTTCGCGTCGATCTATTCTCCGGATGTATCGCGGTGATACATCGAGAACCGGACCAGGTGGTCCGGGACGGTCGCAGACGGAGGAGGGTGACGTGCGCGGACGCTCCGACGTGCTCGAGCCGGCCATCCTCGGGCTGCTCGCCGAGGCGCCCATGCACGGGTACGAGCTGCGCAAGCGGCTCAACCTCGTCCTCGGCTCGTTCCGCGCGCTGTCCTACGGCTCCCTGTACCCCGCGCTGAAGTCGCTCGCGGCCCGCGGCTGGATCGTCGGCACCGAGGCGCCGGCCGACCGCGCCGTCGCCACGAAGCGCGCGCGCATCGTGTACCAGCTCACCGCGGACGGCAAGGAGCACCTCCAGCAGGTGCTGCGGACCGCCGGGCCGTCGGCGTGGGAGGACGAGAACTTCGACGTGCGCTTCGCGTTCTTCGGCCAGACCGACGCCGAGACGCGCCTGCGCATCCTCGAGGGCCGCCGCACCCGCCTGACCGAGCGGCTCGAGACGATCCGCCAGTCGTTCAACCGCACCCGCGAGCGCATGGACGAGTACACGCTCGAGCTCCAGCGCCACGGCCTCGAGCAGGTCGAGCGCGAGGTGCGCTGGCTCGACGGCCTCATCGACAACGAGCGCGGCGTCCGCCGCGCCCGCACCGAGAACGGCGGCCGACCGGCTGCCGTCACAGACGACGCCGAGGGATCCACCGAGGCGCACACCGAGAAGGAGCGAGGATGACCTCCATCCGCGTCGCCATCGTCGGCGTCGGCAACTGCGCCGCATCGCTGGTCCAGGGCGTGCACTACTACCGCGACGCCGACCCGCAGGCGAAGGTCCCGGGCCTCATGCACGTGCAGTTCGGCGACTACCACGTCCGCGACATCGAGTTCGTCGCCGCGTTCGACGTCGACGCGAAGAAGGTCGGCTTCGACCTCTCCGAGGCGATCTTCAACTCGGAGAACAACACCATCAAGATCTCGGACGTCCCGCCGCTGGGCGTCCCGGTGCTGCGCGGCCACACGCTCGACGGCATCGGCAAGTACTACGCGCAGACCATCGAGGAGTCGGACGCCGAGCCGGTCGACGTCGTCGCCGCGCTGCGCGAGGCCCAGGTCGACGTCCTCATCTGCTACCTGCCCGTCGGGTCGGAGGACGCCGCGAAGTTCTACGCGCAGGCCGCCATCGACGCGGGCGTCGCGTTCGTCAACGCCCTCCCCGTGTTCATCGCGTCCGACCCCGAGTGGGCCGCGAAGTTCGAGGCCGCCGGCGTGCCGATCGTCGGCGACGACATCAAGTCGCAGGTCGGCGCGACGATCACGCACCGCGTGCTCGCCCGCCTGTTCGAGGACCGCGGCGTCATCCTGGACCGCACGTACCAGCTGAACGTCGGCGGCAACATGGACTTCAAGAACATGCTCGAGCGCGAGCGCCTGGAGTCCAAGAAGGTCTCGAAGACGCAGGCCGTCACGTCGAACCTCGACGACGGCCCGCTGGCCGGCAAGAAGGACGACCGCAACGTCCACATCGGCCCGTCCGACTACGTCGCGTGGCTCGACGACCGCAAGTGGGCGTACGTGCGCCTCGAGGGCCGTGCGTTCGGCGACGTCCCGCTGAACCTCGAGTACAAGCTCGAGGTGTGGGACTCCCCGAACTCGGCCGGCGTCATCATCGACGCGCTCCGTGCCGCGAAGATCGCGAAGGACCGCGGCGTGGGCGGCCCGATCCTGTCGGCGTCGACGTACTTCATGAAGTCCCCGCCGGTGCAGATGGAGGACCAGAAGGGCCGCGCCGAGCTCGAGGCCTTCATCCGCGGCGAGAACGAGCGCTGAGCCGGAGCGCAGCGGAGGGTGCCGGCCCGGCGCACAGCGTCAGGCCGGTGCCCGCAGCGCAGCGCAGGGTCGGCGCGCACGGGAACGAGCGCTGACCGACCTCCCCGCACGGCCGAGGGCCCGACGAGCACGTCTCGTCGGGCCCTCGCCCGTTCCCGACCGCCGCCACCACGGAGGTGTGCAGCGTTCGTCTCGTGTGGCGTGACGAACGCTGCACGCGCCGGTCGTGCGCGAACGCCTGTCCACAGGTGGGTCCGCGCAGGGCCACGGACGCACCGCGGCACGGCAGGGTCGGCGCGTGCGCAGCGACGAGGAGGACCGGGGACGTCCGGACGTGGTGAGCCTGCCGGGTGTGCGGGCGCTGCCGGAGCCCGTGCGCGCGACGGTGGTCCGGCAGCACGGCGTCGCGACCGTCGCGGACCTGGTGCGAGGGGGTGTGCACCGCGCGCGGGTCGCCCGCCGTGTCGAGTCCGGGGAGTGGCGGCGGATGCACCGTGGCGTCGTGCTGCTGCAGTCCGGCGTGCCGACGTGGACGCAACGCGCGTGGTCGGCCGTGCTCGTCGCCGGGCCGGGGGCGGCGCTCTCCCACGGGTCGGCCGCCTACGTGCACGGCATCGTCCGCGCGCCGGGGCGGGACGTGGTCGTGAGCGTGCCGGCCGAGCGCTGGGTGCGGCCCCACGAGGGCGTGGTGGTGCGACGCCGGCGTCGCATGCCGCCGACGATCGGCCGGCTGCCGGCCGTGCGGCGCGAGTCCACCGTCGTCGACCTGGTGCAGGACGCGGCGTCCGAGGACGACGTGGTCGGGGTCCTCTGCGCGGCGGCTCGCGCGGGTGTGCACCCGGGGGCGGTCGAGCAGGAGGCGGCGACCCGCGGGGTCCTGCGGCACCGCCCGCTGCTCGTCGCCGTGCTCGCCGAGGTCCGGGCGGGCGTCGAGTCCCCGCTGGAGCGCCGGTACGACCGTGACGTCGAGCGCACGCACGGGCTGCCTCGGTCCACCCCGCAGGTGCGGCAGCGGGCTGGTGGTCGGTGGATCCGGGCGGACCGGGTCTACGTCGGCCACGGCGTGCGGGTCGAGCTCGACGGGCAGCTCGCGCACCCGTTCGCCGCGACGGACGACGACGTGTGGCGCGACAACGCGGTGCGCGTCGAGCACCACGACGTGACGCTCCGGTACCGGTGGCGGCACGTGGTCGGTGCGCCATGTGCAGCCGCCGGCCAGGTCGCGACCGCCCTCGCGGCGCGCGGATGGTCCGGCACACCGACGCGGTGCTCCGCCGCCTGCACGGTCGCGCGCCCGCTCGGCCGCTGAGTCGTGCAGCGCTCGTCGCGCTGAGCGCGACGAGTGCTGCACACGGGCACGGAGCACGCGGCGGACGGCCGCGGCCGGGATCAGGTGAGGCGACCCGTGGCGGCTGCCAGCGCCAGGACGAGGACGGTGACGAGCGCACCGCCGGCGCCGACGGCGGCCGCCACCTTGGCGACCGTCACCGACCACGGCTGCCTCTCCTGCCAGCCGAGGGCACCGGCCGCGTCGCGGATGGCCCGGTGCAGCACGTCGGGGCCCCGGGCGCGGGTGCGGGTGAGCAGCCCGTGGCTGCCGTCGGGACGACGGCCGTACACGGACCGGGAGCCCGACCCGGTGACCCGGCCACGGAAGCCGCTCCGCCGCACCCGGCCCGAGCGGCCCACGCCGGCGCCGCCCACGACGTCCTCGATGCGCAGCGTGAGCGTCGCGGCGTCGCAGCGCACCACGCTGCGCAGAGCGGACGCGGAGACGCCGTCGGGCCCGCGCGTCACCCACGCGTCGGCGTGCGCGACGGCGAACCCGTCGTCGGTGGCGCGCACCTCGACGTCGTCGGGCACGCGCCGCGCGACCTCGGCGCGCAGCTCGGCGACCAGGCCGGCGGGGTCGTCGTGCGGCACGGGCACCTCCTCACGGGCGGACGACGCGAGCGTAGGCGGTGCGGGGGCCGCACCCGCACCGCCTCCCCGCACGGCACCCGCCCGCGACCCCGGTCCCGGCGTCGACGACCTCAGGGTCGCCGCACGACGGCCGCCGTGATCGGGTAGCGGGCGTCCGGGCCCTCGCCGGCCGGCAGCGCCCAGCTGCCGCCGTCGAACAGGTCGACGACCACGAGCGCCGACGGTGCCCCGTCCCCGCCGCAGCTGACGCCCTCCACCACCTCGAGGTACCCGGTCAGCACGTGCCTGATGCCCACGGGGGCCTCGGGCTCGACGCGGACGATGTCGAGCGGGGACGTCGAGCCGTCGGCACGCAGCTCCACGACCTGGTCGCCGGCGCACCACTCGCTCTCCGCGGTCACCGGCGCGAGCGCAGCCACGACTCTCCCGTCGCCGGTCGCGTGCACCTGGGACGGGGCGGTCGCGTCGCCGGCGAGCTCGCGCACGACCACCGGGGCGGCGCCGCCGGTGACGTCCTGGCGGACGAGCCGCGGCCGGCTGCCCGGGCGCGGCGGGTCGAGGGCGGTGGCGTCGTCGGAGCACAGCAGCAGGACGTGCGTGTCGTCGGCCCAGCCGACGGGCCGGCAGGCCTGCCCGTCCGGTGCGGGGCCACCGGGGACGGTGCGGCCGGACGCCAGCTCGACGACGACCGCGGTGCCCGCGACGTCGCGGTCACGCAGCGCCAGCCGGGCCCCGTCAGGGCTGACGACCGCCTCCCACTCCCGCCCGTCGGTGCCCGCCGCGACCTGCCGCGCGGCGCCGGCCGGCGGGACGACCCACCAGTCGGTGGTCTCCAGCACCGGGTCGCGCACGGACCACACCTCGCCGTCCGACGGCAGCTCGGTGAGGAACGCCGCGCCGGAGGGCAGCCCGCGGCCGTCCGGCACCACGTCGCCGGTGCGCAGATCCATGACGTGCCGAGGAGTCGCGCCGTCCATGCCGTAGTCCGACACCACCACCGACGAGGACCCGTCCCACCGCACCGGGTGCAGCCACTCGCCGTCCTCCCGCACGTCGGCGAGGTACAGCTCGCCCGTCGGCGCGACGGCCACGAGCGCGGTCGGCAGCAGCCGCCCGTCGACGGCGTACGGGTTGCCGTACCCGTTGGTGTAGAGCGCGAGAGTCCAGCCCGGGCCGACGGAGGCGAGGGCCGCGTCGTCGAGCGCGAACATCGGCGGCAGGCCGGGCACCGTCACCGGCGTCGGCGCGGCGGCCGGCGTCGCGGACGGCGTCGGCGCGGACGTCGGGGTCGGCGACGGCGTGGGGGTCGGCGTGCTCGTCGGGGACGGGGTCGGCGTCTCGACCGGCTCGACGGGGGTGCGGTGCAGCCCGAACCAGCCGGCGGTGCCGACGGCGAGGACCGTCACGGCGGCGACAGACGCGTACTGCGCTGTGCGCGTGGCACGCC
>NZ_JBFTEP010000168.1:0-6627 GCF_047229365.1 Cellulomonas pasadenensis
GTGTCGGCGGGCGCGCCACCGCCGGCGGCGTCGTCCACGACGAGCTCGACGTCCGTCCTGCGTGCGGCGCGCCCCACGAGCCGACGGTAACCGCGACCGGCGGGGCGCACCGGTCGACCGCGGGCACCCGCCGCGTGCCGGACGCCACCGTGCCCGGACGCCACCGTGCCCGGACGCCACCGTGCCCGGACGCCACCGTGCCCGGACGCCACCGTGCGGCCCGTCGCCGGAGCGACGGGCCGCACGGGTCATGCCGTCCTCGGGGGGGAGGGGGACGGCGGTGCTGTCCGCGGCCGGACGGGGCGCTGGTCTCGACCCCGTCCGCCGCGGACGTCGGTGCGTCAGGCCTCGGTGGTGCGACCGCGGCGACGCAGGATCATCAGGACGGCACCGATGGCGACGGCGCCGACGGCGGCCAGCAGGCCGACGAGGGCGGACGTGCCGGTCGCGGCGAGCACCTGCCCGCGGCTGCGGGGCGCGTCGTCCGTGGCCGCGAGGACCTCGGCGCGCTCCGTGACCGACGGGGACGGCGCGGGCGCGGCGGCGGCCGGGGCGGGCGTGGCCGTCGGCTCCGGCGCGGCGGAGACGTCGGCGGTGGGCGTCGGGGCGGGGGCCGGGGTCTCGGCCGGCTCCTCCGCGACGTCGTCGGTCGGCTCCGGCGTCGGGACCGGGGCCGGCGTGGTCGGCGCCGGGGCGGGCGTCGTGGGCTCCGGCGCAGGGGTCGTCGGCACGGGCGCCGGGGTGGTGGGCGCGGGGGCCGGCGTCGTGGGCTCGGGCGCCGGCGTCGTCGGGACCGGCACCGGCGGCACGGCCGGCGCGCACAGCGCGTCGAGGTCCAGCAGCTCGGCGACGTCGTAGTGGCCGTAGAACGCGAGCGTGTTCTTCACGTGGAAGCCGCCGTCGGGGGGCGTGATGACCGTCGGCACCGCCGACGCGAGGTCGAGCGTGCGGCCGGCGATGCCGTTGCCCACGAGGTCGACCTGCAGGCCGTACGCGCCGGGCTCGGCGCAGACCGCGGCGGTGTCCGTGGCGTCGAGCACGAGCGGCACGACCTCGTAGCTGCGGGGGAGCGAGGAGGAGGCCTCGTGACGCTGGCGGTCGTCGGCCGTCGGCCACGCCCACACGGGGTGCAGGGCGACGCGGTGCTGACGGGTGCTGTTGGACCAGCCGGCGTTGCGGCGGACGTCCTTCTTCTCGTACAGGAAGTAGCCGGTCGCCTTGTCGCACGTGTAGGCGTCCCACGGGATGACCTGGCCGGCCTTCCAGCCGCCGCAGAGCTCGGGCTTGCCGGGCTTGGACGGACCCTTGCCCGGCTTCCCGGTCTCGCCCTTGCCGGGCTTGCCGTGCCAGGTGCTGGTGTGCCAGCCGCGGTCGCCGTCGCCGGTGGCGGACGCCGCGGCGGCCGGCGCGACGAGCAGCGCGCCTGCGGTGAGGAGGACGAGGGGGAGGTGATGACGCTTCACGAGGGGTGGCTCCACAGACCGTGGGACGGGGGACGGAGGCCGGGGTCGCACGGTCACGCCGTCGGCCGCTCCGGACAATAGGGCGTATTCGGACAACCGTGCAGATCCCACCCACAACTCACCCGAAAGGGTCAGGTCGGCTGCGCCGTCCGACGTCCCGTTCGCGCGGGGCGGCCCGCGCGGTCGGAGGGGCTGTGACTGCGCCGCCACGGGCTGCTCCGTACCCTGGGACCCCCGTCCCAGGAGCTCCCGTGATCGTCGTGACGCCCGCCGCACCCGCCGACCTCGGTGCCGTGGCCGACGTGCTGGCCGAGGCGTTCCAGGACGACCCGGTCCTCGCCGTCGTCGTCGGCGGCCCGGCCGGCGGGGTGCGGCGGGAGCGTCTGCGCCACCTGTTCGACGGCATCCTGCGGTCGGGGCCGGCCGCGGCCGGCACGGTCGACGTCGCGCGCCGTGCGGGGGCCGCGGACGTGCTCGGCGCCGCCGTGTGGCAGGCGCCCGGCGCCGGGCGCGGCCTGCGCGCGGAGCTGCCGCACCTGCCGGTGTTCCTGCGGGTGGACGGCGTGCGCGGGGTGCTCCGCGCGGCGCGGGTCCAGCGCGTGCTCGAGCGGCAGCGCCCGGACCGCGCGCACTGGTACCTCCAGGAGATCGGTGTGCCCGTCGCCGCGCGCGGGCTGGGCGTCGGCGCCGCGCTGCTGACCGCGCGCCTGGCCGCCGTGGACGCGGCCGGCGCGCCGGCGTACCTCGAGTCGTCGACACCCCGGAACCGGCGCCTGTACCGGCGGCACGGGTTCGTCGAGACCGCGCCCGTGCGGGGGCTGCCCGGCACGGCGCCGGTGGGCATGTGGCGTGCGCCGGCGACGGGGTGCACGGCCGCCGGCTGAGCCGCGCGGGTGCGCGCCCGGGAAGCGCGGGTGACCATCGACGCGGTGCTCGTGCGGCGTGCACGGGCACGGCACCCGAGCCCCGGGAGGGCACCGATGAGCGTCAAGGTCGCGATCGTCTACTACTCGGCGACGGGCACCCTGCAGGCGATGGCCGAGCGGCTCGAGCGGACGGCGGCCGACGCCGGTGCGGAGGTCCGCCGCCGGCACGTGCGGGAGATCGCTCCGGAGTCCGCGATCGACTCGCGGCCGGAGTGGCGGGCGCACGTCGACGCCGTGGCCGGGGAGCCGGTCGCCGAGCCGGACGACCTCGACTGGGCCGACGTCGTCCTGCTCGGCTCGCCGACGCGGTACGGCAACGTCGCGAGCCAGCTCCAGCAGCTGCTCGACACGACGGGGCCGCTGTGGTCGCAGGGACGGCTCGCGGACAAGGTGTACGCGGCGTTCACGGCCTCGCAGACGGCGCACGGCGGCCAGGAGGCCACGCTCCTGTCGCTGTACACGACCGTCATGCACTGGGGCGGGATCGTCGTGCCGCCCGGGTACACCGACCCGGTGAAGTTCGTCGACGGCAACCCGTACGGCGTCTCCCACGCGACGGGCGCCGAGAACGACGCACCGCTGGGCGACCCGCAGCTGGACGCGCTCGACCACCTCGCGCGGCGCGCGATCCACGTCGCGGAGCGCCTCGCCGCGTGACCTCGGCGCGCCGTGCCGCCCACGCCGTGCCGCCCCGCCGCGACCGCGCGTGCTCGCCGTCGGCGAAAGACCTTGGCACCCGCGCCGACGCGTCGTACGGTCGAGGCACACGGGAAGGAGGTGGTCCGAGACATGAAGTCTTCTTGGACGCGTGAGGTGACTGCCCGCTAGTCGCCCGAGGCATCGGACGGACTCCGAGGTCCGCCCGCACCCCGTCAGGACCCCCTGACCGGGCGGCGAGCGAATCCCCGGCAGTCACCGCAGCCCGTGGGTGCCGCGACATCGTCCATCGCGGCGGGGCCCTCCCGAGGAGGGTCCACCCCACGGGCTGTTGCCTGCCCGGGCACGGGCGGGCCCCCGGCCGCCCGCCGCGCCGGGCGGATGAGAGGGTGGGGACGTGCCCCTCAAGAAGCCCGCCGAGATCGACGAGATGCGGCCCGCCGGCCGCTTCGTCGCCCACGTCCTCACGTCGCTGCGCGAGCGTGCACGCGTCGGCATGACGACGCAGGACCTCGACGCGCACGCGCACCGCCTCATCGACGAGGCCGGCGCCCGGTCCGTGTACCTGGGCTACCACCCGAGCTTCGGCGCCATGCCGTACCCGGGCGTCCTGTGCACGTCGGTCAACGACCACGCGCTGCACGGTCTGCCGTCCGACCGCGTGCTCGAGGACGGCGACGTCGTGAGCATCGACTTCGCGGCCGAGCTGAACGGCTGGGTGTGCGACTCGGCGCTCACGTTCCAGCTCGGCACGCAGACGCCCGAGGCGCAGCGCCTCATCGCGGCGACCGAGCAGGCGCTCGACGCCGGCATCGCCGCCGCCGTCGCGGGCGGGCGCATGGGCGACGTGTCGGCGGCGATCGGCCGCATCGGGCACGACGCCGGCTACGGGATCAACGGCGACTTCGGCGGGCACGGCGTCGGGCGCACCATGCACGAGGACCCGCACGTGCCGAACCTCGGCCGCCGTGGCACCGGCGAGAAGCTCAAGCCGGGCCTCGTCATCGCCATCGAGCCGTGGTTCATGGCCGGCGGCGACGGGTACGAGGTCGACGACGACGGCTGGACCATCCGCACCGCCGACGGCTCCCTCGCGGCGCACGCGGAGCACACGGTCGCGGTGACGAAGGACGGCCCGGTCGTCCTGACGGCGCGCGACTGACGCCACCCGGCGGCACCGGGAGGTGGTGCCGACGTCCGACGGCAGGAGGACGGCGCGGGCGACCCCGGGCGGACGCGGCTGCGCCGTGGTCCGGGCGAGGATGCCGACGTGACCGATCTCCAGCAGCCCCTCCGGGCGCGCCCACGGCCCGGCGACCCGGGCGACGCGCGCCGCGCCGTCACCCCGCTGCACCGTGCGGCCCGCGTGGCGTTCGGCCTGTACCTCGTCGTGCTGGCCGGCGCCGCGTTCCTGCCGCTGCCCGTCGGGATGCCGCCGCGCGGGTCGGGCGTCGCGTACGAGCTCACGCTGCACCGTCCGGACCTGCTCGGCGGCTGGGAGGCGCAGCGCAACGTGCTGATGACCGTCCCGTTCGGGCTGCTGCTGCCGCTCGTCGTCCGGTGGCGGTACGAGGCCCTGCTGCTCGCGTGCGTGGCGGTGACGGTGGTCGTCGAGACGGGGCAGCTCGCGGTGTCCGCGCTGGTCGGGTGGCCGTGGCGCGCGTTCGACGTCAACGACCTGCTGCTCAACACGGTCGGCGGGCTGCTGGGGCTGGCGGTGACCGGTGCTGCGCTCGCGGTCGTGCGCCGGCCCGTGCCGCCCCGTCCGTGGCGTCTCGTGCCCGGTGCGCTCGCGGCGGCGCTGGTCGGGTGGGCCGTGGTCTCCACGGTCACGACGCCGGCCGCGACCGTCCCCGTGTACGCGTGCGACGAGCCGCCGGCCCACGCGGTGACGGCGCTGCCGGCGGGCGCCACCGCGTACGCCGGGCCGGACGGGTCCGTGTGCGTGCTCGTCGACGACGGCACGTCGTCCCTCCCGCTGGACGCCGGCCCGCGCCCGGCGCTCGTGCTCGTGCGCTCCGACGTCACGTGGGAGTACGGCCTCGTCCGCCCCGGTGAGGACCCGGCTCCCGATGCGGCGGACGCCACGGTCGAGCTGTACCCGGTGGAGGGGACCACCGCGCGGGTGTGGGTGGCGCGCGGCTGACGCGCCCCCGTCCCCGCGCGTGCGGTCGCTGCCGTCAGCGCGTCGCCAGGACCGTGCGCAGGCGGTCGACGAACGCGCGCGGCTGCTCGAGGAAGCCGGTGTGCTCGCCGGGGAACGCCGTGACCGGCACGCCGAGCAGCGCGGCGAGGGCGGCGGAGGTCGCGGTGGTCTCCAGCGCGCCGGACTCCTCGCCGACCCCGACGACGACACGGCGGGCGCCGGCGCGCACGCGTGCGACGTCCGGCACCCACGTCGTCGTCCACGCCAGCTCGTGCGCGAAGAACCGGGCGCCGTCGCGTGCCAGCTGCTCCTCGTCGCCCATCGCGGGCGGGCCCTCGGCGTCGTCCTCCCAGCCGACGGTGCCCGCGAACGCACCCCACGCGGCGTCGACCCCGTGCTCGTGGAACGTCTGCACCACGAGCGCGGTGCGCGCGTGGTGGACCGCCGCGTCCGGCAGCAGGTCCAGCAGCGGCGGCTCGTGCGCCACGAGCGTGCCGACCCGGCCGGGGTGGTGCTGCGCGAGCGCCAGCGCCGTGACGGCGCCGCCGCTGGAGCCGAGGACGTCCGCGGCGGGGGCGTCGAGCGCGTCGAGCAGCGCCGCCACGTCGTCGGCGCGGAGCTCGGGCGTGGAGTCCTGCGCGGGGTCGTCGACCGTGCTGCGGCCGATGCCGCGCGGGTCGTGCGTGACGACCGTGAAGTCCTCGGCGAGGGCGTCGGCGGCGTCCGCGAAGTAGAGGGCGCCCATGGGGGAGCCGACCAGCAGCAGCAGCGGTCCCGCGCCCCGCACCTCGTAGGTGAGACGGGCACCGGGGACGTCGAGGGTGCGCACGTCGGCGGTCACGGTGGCGGCCACGGTCAGCTCCGCCGCGCGGTGAGGTGGACGTCGACCTCGTCGCCGGCGGCGTCCTTGCCGATGGCCGCGCGCAGCGCCTTGCGCAGCGGCAGCCAGTGCGGGCCGCTGCCGGACGGCATGAGCGTCGCCTCGAACGGCGTGCCGTCGAGCGTGCCCGCGACCTTGACGGCCCGGCCGGTGCCCAGCACGTGCTGCGAGTCCGGGACGGTCAGGTAGGTGTCGAACGCGCCGTCCTTCTCGAGCGGCGCGGTGAAGGCGTGGTCGAGCGGGACGGTCATGGCGACTCCTATGTCTACGGTGTGTACATGCGGCGATGTCCACACCGTAGACTTCGGCGCATGGCCACGGCAAGGGGCAGCTACCACCACGGCGACCTCGGCGCCGCGCTCGTCGACGCCGGCGTCGCGCTCGCCCGGGAGGCCGGCGCCTCCGCCGTCGTGCTGCGCGAGGTCACCCGCCGGGTCGGGGTCACGCCGCGGGCCGCCTACCGGCACGTCGCCGACCGCGACGCCCATGCCGACGACCGGGACGAGCAGCAGCACGAGCGCGATGTTCAGCACGCAGCTGATCGTCAGGAAGACG
>NZ_JBFTEP010000169.1:0-6559 GCF_047229365.1 Cellulomonas pasadenensis
CCCCTCGCCGCCGCGCCGCCGACCACCCGCCCGGCCGCCGCGCCCACCACGTCCGCCTGGTCCGGCGAGGTCCCGCGCCTCGCCGCCCGGGGCCTCGTCAAGCGCTTCGGTGCGACGACCGCCCTCGCGGGCGTCGACGTCGCGATCCCGGACGGCGGGTCGCTGGCGGTGATGGGGCCGTCGGGCTCCGGCAAGTCGACGCTGCTGCACTGCCTGGCGGGCATCCACCAGCCGGACGCGGGCGTCGTGGCGCTGCGCGGCCGGGAGGTCCAGGGCCTGTCCGAGAAGGAGCGCTCGCTGCTGCGCCGCAGCCAGTACGGGTTCGTCTTCCAGTTCGGCCAGCTGCTGTCGGAGCTGTCGGCGCTCGAGAACGTGGCGCTGCCGGCGATGCTCACGGGCGCGTCGCGCGTCGAGGCGGAGACGGCTGCGCAGCAGTGGCTCGGCGCGCTCGGCCTGGCCGGCACGGAGGGGCGCCGCCCCGGCGAGCTGTCCGGCGGGCAGGCGCAGCGGGTCGCGGTCGCGCGGGCGCTGATCACCCGGCCCGACGTCGTCTTCGCCGACGAGCCCACCGGCTCCCTCGACCAGAGCACCGGCCACGACGTCATGCGGGTGCTGGTGGAGAGCACGCGGGCGGTCGGGGCGTCCCTCGTCGTCGTCACGCACGACGCCCAGGTGGCCGCGTGGTGCGACGCGCGCATCGACATGCTCGACGGGCTCGTGGTGCCGGCCGGCACGACGACCGGTGCGGGCGTCGGCCCGCGCGAGGGCGAGCTCGAGGCCGTCCGTGCCGGGGCGGTGCCGCGATGAACCCGGTCCTGGCGCTGGCGCCGCGGCTGCAGCGCGCGAGCGGGCACGACGGGCGCACGACGACGGCGCTCGCGGTCACCGCGTTCGGCGTCGCGACGGCCCTGGCGCTGAGCGTCCTCGGCGGCCTGCTCGGCTTCGTGGACCGTGCCGCGCACCCCGCCGACGCCTACCAGCGCGAGTACGGGTCGTTCTACGTCACGCTCGCCACGACGGCCGCGATCCTGCTGCTCGTGCCGGTGGTCACGCTCGCCGGCGCCGCCGCGCGCCTGGGCGTCTCCCGGCGCGACGCCCGCCTCGCGAGCCTGCGGCTGCTCGGCGCGACGCCGCGCGAGGTCGTCGGCCTCACGGTCGTCGAGACCGCGCTGCAGGGGCTGGCCGGGGCCGTCGCGGGCTCCGCGCTGTACGGGGTGCTGCTGCTCGTGTGGTCGCGCGTCCCGTTCCAGGGGGAGCCGTTCACGGTCGGCGAGCTGTGGGTCGGGGTGCCCGTGCTCCTGCTGACGTGGCTCGCGGTGCCGGTCGTCGCCGCGGTGAGCGGCATGGTGTCGCTGCGGCGGGTCGTCGTGTCGCCGCTGGGCGTGGCGCAGCGCGTGCAGCGGCCGGGCATGCGCGTCGTCCGGCTGCTCGTGGCGCTCGTCGGGCTGGGCGCGTTCATGGTGCTGTCCGCGCTGGGCGGCGCGCTCGGGGCGGCGCTCGTCGCGTTCCTCATGGGCGGCCTGCTGGTGGCGTTCGCGACGATGAACGCGGTGGGGCCGTGGCTCGTCGGGCGGATCGGCCGCATCCAGCTGAGGCGCGCCCGCACGCCGGCGCAGCTGCTCGCCGCCCGGCGCCTGCTCGACGACCCGCGGGCGGTGTGGCGCGTCGTCGGGGGCCTGGGGCTCGCGTCGTACGTCGCGGGGTGCCTCGCCGTCGTGCCGGTGCTCACGGCGGGCGCCGGGGACGACCCCGAGATGGTGATGCAGATGGGCGACGTCCTCACCGGCGCTCTGCTCACGCTGGCCATCGCGTTCCTGCTCGCCGCCGCGTCGGCGGGCATCGCGCAGGCCGCGCAGGTGCTCGACCGGCGGCGCGAGTACGCGCTCGCGACCCTCGCGGGGGTGCCCGGCGAGCTGTTCGACCAGGTGCGCCGGCGGGAGGTGCTGGTGCCGGTCGTGTACGTCTCGGCGGGGTCGGCGCTGGCCGCGCTCGTCATGTTCTTCCCGCTGTTCGGGTACGCGGCGGTCACGGCGCCGCAGGGGCTGCTGCTCCTGCTCGGCAGCCTGGCGGTGGGGTGCGCGCTCGTGCTCGCCGCGACGGAGTCCGCGCGGCCGCTGCTGCGGCGGGTGCTGGCGGACACGGTGGTGCGCGCGGACTGAGCCCGGGCGGGCGGGGTGCCGCCGCGCGCGCGGAGGGGCGCGCGCGGCGGTGTCCTCACCGGCGGCTCGTCCGGATCGCTGCCGCGATCTCGGCGACGCCCCGGGTGGCGGCGCGGTCGGCGAGCCGGGAGTAGCCGAGGACGAGCGTCGGGGGGAACGGCGCCCGCGGTGCGTAGTCGCCGAGGACCGCGAGCGCGACGCCCCGTGCCCGGGCGGCGGCCTGGATCGCACGTTCGTCGTGGTGGGAGGGCAGGGCGGCGGTGACGTGCAGACCGGCGGCGATCCCGCCGACGACGGCCTCGGGGACCTCGGCGGCGAGGGCGGCCACCACGGCGTCGCGGCGACGGCGGTAGAGCGTCCGCATCGCCCGCAGGTGCCGGTCGAGGTGCCCGTCCTCGAGGAACCGGGCGAACGCCAGCTGCTCGATGCGGGGCGAGCCCTGGTCGGCCAGCTGCTTCTGGGTGCGGACGTCGTCCAGGAGCCAGCCGGGCACCACCAGCCAGCCGAGCCGCAGGCCCGGGGCGAGCACCTTGCTCAGCGTGCCGGCGTAGACGACCCGCTCGGGGGAGATGCCCTGGACGGCGCCGACGGCGGGGCGGTCGTACCGGTACTCCGCGTCGTAGTCGTCCTCGACCAGGACCGCGGCGGAGTCGGCGAGCCACTGCGCGAGCACCCGGCGGCGTCCGGGCGACAGGACGACCCCGAGCGGGTGCTGGTGGGCGGGGGTGAGGACGACCACGTCGGGGGCCAGGGTCGGCAGCAGGTCGGTGCGGGCGCCCTCGGCGTCCACGGGCAGCCGCAGCACCTCGAGCCCGGCGCGCGCCGCGATCCGCGGCTCCTCCGAGCTGCACGGGTCCTCCAGGGCGATGGTGCGTGCTCCCCGTGCGGCCATCGCGTGGCACACGAGCCCGAGGCCCTGCAGGTAGCCGCCCGTGCCGACGACGCGCTGGGGGGTCGCGACCGTCCCCCGCACGCGTCCGAGGTAGTCCGCGACGGCCGACCGGAACTCCGCGACGCCGCACGGGTCGCCGTACAGCAGGTCGGCGGTGCGGATCGTCCGTGTCGCGTCGCGCAGGCAGCGCCCCCACGCCGCGCGCGGGAACGTCGTGACGTCCGGGCGCGACGGCCGAAAGTCGTAGCGTGCCGCGGGCTCGGGGGCCGCTGCGGTGACGGGGGACGGGTCGGCGCCTGCCGGATTCGTGGCCGCGACCCGGGGCGCCGCCCCCTGCCTGAGCTCGACGTACCCCTCGGCCCCGAGCTGGGCGTAGGCCTCGACGGTGACCCGGCGGGAGACGCCGAGCTGCTCCGCCAGGCCGCGGGTCGACGGGAGCCGGGTGCCGGGGCGCAGGGCTCCCGCGCGGATCGCGTCCCGCAGCTGGGTCTCGACCTGGCGGGCGAGCGTCCCGGGCGCGCTCCGGGACACCGCGACCAGGACCTCCAGGGGCACACCGGCCTCCGCCACCCGTCCACGGTACCCAACTGGTCACGTCTTCCGGGCTCGATGTGGATCTCCCGACGAGCCCACCCGCGGACGAGGGTGGAGCCGTGAACCGCCGCCTCCTCGCTCTGTCGGTGACAGCCCGCCTGCCCCACGGCATGTTCAGCGTCGCGGTGCTCGTGCACGTCGCCCACGTGACGGGCTCGTACGCCGTCGCCGGGGCCTGCACGGCCGTCCTCGGCGTCGGCCAGGCCGTGGGCGGACCCCTGGCCGGCCGTCTCGTGGATCGTCACGGACAGACGCTCGTGCTCGCGATCAGCACTGGCGGCTGCGCACTCGGGCTGGTCATGCTGGCCCTCGCCGGCCGCGGCGCTCCGACGGGACGGCTCCTCGTGGGGTCGGTGCTGGTGGGCCTCTGCGCACCTCCCGTGGGCCCGTGCCTGCGAGCCCTGGTCCCCGACCTGGTGCGCACGCCGTCGGCGCGGCGCCGTGCGTACGCCCTGGACGCCGCGATCACCGAGATCACGTGGGTCGCGGGCCCGGTCGTGACGTTCGCCGTGGCCGGCCGGTACGGCACGGGCAGCGCACTCGTCGCGGCGGCGGTCGTCCTCACGGCGGCGGTGGCGGGTTTCGCCTCCTGCGCGGCCTCCCGGCGGTGGCGACCCGCGCCGGTCGTCACCGCGCGGCCAAGCGCCCTCGGCCCGGTCGACCTTCGCGTCCTGGTCCTCGTGCTCGTCGGGGTGGGCGTCGTCTTCGGGGCCACCGAGGTCGCCGTCACGGCCATGAGCGCGTCGCTCGGAGCAGGTGGCGCCGCAGGACCGCTGCTCGGGCTGTGGGGGCTCGGGTCCCTCTGCGGCGGCGTCGCGACCGCCCGGTCCGCCACGGGCGGGGCGCAGACCGGCCGCGGGCTCGCGCTCCTGCTCGCGGCCCTCGCGGCGGGGCACGCGGCGCCGGCCGCGGCCGGTGGGCACTGGCTGGCGCTCGGTGTGCTGATCACCGTCGCGGGCTCGATGATCGCGCCCGTCCTCGGCACCGCCTACGGCATGGTCGACCGGATCGCGCCCACCGGCAGCCGGACCGAGGCCTTCGCGTGGTCGGCGACGGCCACGGCGGTCGGCAGCGCGGTCGGCGCCGCGCTGGCCGGGGTGCTCGTCGAGGAAGCCGGCGCGGCCGCCGGCTTCCTGCTCGCGGCGGCCGGGGCGGCGCTCGCGGCCGTGCTCGCCGGGACGCGGCTGCGGCTCGGCGCCCGCACCGACGGACCGGGTACGGCGGCGCGGGCGGAGCTCCCGGCCGGACCGACCCGCACGACGCCGTCGGTCCCGCACGCGCCGCACGGCCCGCAGGACCCCGGCCGGTCCCCTCGCCGCGACGTCCGCTGAGACCCCACGCAGGCCCGACCCCGCGCACACCCGGCCCGACCACCCGCCCGACCGCCCGCCCGACCACCCACCGCACCGGGACCGACGCCCGTGCCGGAGGAGAGCACCCGTGGCCACGCGCATCTACTCGTTCCGCACCTCGCTCGACGGGTACGCCACGGCGACGGAGGGAGGGCTCGGCGCCGGACCGGCGGAGGACGAGGCGGGCTGCTCCACGCGCGCCACCGGACCCGCTGACGCCTCCCGACCGGTGGTCCGCACCGGCCGCCGGTCGCGCCGGCGTCGTCGTCCACACCCGTGACGTCGGCGCTTGTCCCCGTGTGGGTGGCGGCACGTAGGGTCCTCCCGTGACGACAGCCCTGTACCGGCGCTACCGGCCCGAGTCCTTCGCGGAGGTCATCGGGCAGGACCACGTCACGGCGCCCCTGCGTCAGGCCCTGCGCTCCGGCCAGAGCAACCACGCGTACCTCTTCTCCGGCCCGCGCGGCTGCGGCAAGACGACGAGCGCGCGCATCCTGGCGCGCTGCCTGAACTGCGCGGAGGGCCCCACCGACACCCCGTGCGGCGTCTGCCCGTCGTGCGTCGAGCTCGCGCGCGGCGGCCCCGGCAGCCTCGACGTCGTGGAGATCGACGCGGCCAGCCACGGCGGCGTCGACGACGCCCGTGAGCTGCGCGAGCGCGCGACGTTCGCCCCCGCGCGCGACCGGTACAAGGTGTTCATCCTCGACGAGGCGCACATGGTCTCGCCGCAGGGCTTCAACGCGCTGCTGAAGATCGTCGAGGAGCCGCCGCCGCACGTGAAGTTCGTGTTCGCGACGACCGAGCCCGACAAGGTCATCGGCACCATCCGCTCGCGCACGCACCACTACCCGTTCCGGCTGGTGCCGCCGGACGTCCTCGTGCCGTACCTGGAGCGGCTGTGCGCCACCGAGGGCGTGCCGGTCGGCGCCGGGGTGCTGTCGCTGGTCGTGCGCGCGGGTGCCGGGTCGGTCCGCGACACCCTGTCCGTGCTCGACCAGCTCGTGGCCGGCGCCGGCGAGCAGGGCATCGACTACGAGGGTGCGGTCGCCCTGCTCGGGTACACCCACGGCTCGCTGCTGGACGACCTTGTCGACGCGGTCGCGGCGCGCGACGGCGCGTCCGCGTTCCGGGTGGTCGAGCGCGTGATCGCGACCGGCCACGAGCCGCGCCGCTTCGTCGAGGACCTGCTCGAGCGGCTGCGCGACCTCATCGTCATCGCGGCGTCGGGCGAGGCCGCCGGCGCCGTGCTGCGCGACCTGCCGGCCGACCAGATGGAACGGATGCGCGCGCAGGCCACGCACCTGGGCATGTCCGAGCTGTCGCGGTCCGCGGACCTCGCGAACGCGGCGCTCACCGAGATGGTCGGCGCGACGTCGCCGCGGCTGCACCTCGAGCTGCTCATGGCGCGCCTGCTGCTGCCCGCGGCCGACGACTCCCGCACCGGGCTCGGGGCGCGCATCGACCGCCTGGAGCGCGGGCTGCCGGCGGGTGCGCCCGCCGCCGTGCCGGACGTGCCGGCGGTCGTGCCCGCGCGCGTCGGGGCGTCCACCGCGACGTTCGAC
>NZ_JBFTEP010000170.1:0-6384 GCF_047229365.1 Cellulomonas pasadenensis
TTAATGATCCGGCGACGCGCTAGATCTACTCTTTCATTGCTTCGTCGGCAGCGTCTGATGTGTTTATGTGTCAGGTGCCGGCCGCGGCGCGCACCGCCGCGGCGGCGACGAGCGCGGTCGCGCGGCGCGCGCTGCCCGGGCGTGAGGAGTCGGCGGCGGGGCGCTGCTGCGGGACGTGGTCGAGGCCGCCGGCGCGGGCGGGGTCGGACACGCGCTCCGGGGCCGGCGCGGGGTGCGGCACGGTGCCGGCGGTGCGGCGCGGCACGAGGGGCGTCGGCGCGGAGAGGACCGGCCCGGCCTGCGTCGGCAGGACCGGTGGCGCGGCGGCCGCGGGGGTCGCGGCACCGGGCGGTGCGGGCGTCGGCACCACCGGCGTGGGCGCGGACGCCACCGGTCCCGCCTGCCGTGGCACGCCTGGCGTCGTGCCGCTCGTCGTGCGCTCCTCACGTGCGCCGTCCCGGCGCATGCCGGTGCCCTGCCGTCCGCTCATCGGTCGTTCCCCCCTCGGCGAGGTCGCGTCGTCCACGACCCCATCGGCAGGTGAAGCGTCCGACCTGAGCACATGTGTCGCAATCCGTGGCACATGCGGCCATCCGGTCTGCACGTCCGTGCACGGACATCCCGGACGGACCCGTCAGGATGGGCACGTGCACGCCGACCGCCTCGACGACCTCGACACCGCCATCCTCCGCGTGCTCGCACGCGACGCCCGCGCGACGTTCGCGCAGGTGGGCGCGCAGGTCGCGCTCAGCGCACCGGCGGTGAAGCGCCGCGTCGACCGGCTCCGCGAGCGCGGCGTCATCCGCGGGTTCACCGTCCGGCTCGACCCCGCGGCGCTCGGCTGGCACACCGAGGCGTTCGTCGAGCTGTTCTGCCACGGGTCGACGAGCCCGGCGACGATGCGCGCGGCCGTCGAGGACTACCCGGAGGTGGTCGCGGCGAGCACCGTGACGGGCGACGTCGACCTCGTCCTGCAGGTGCGGGCCCGCGACATGCGCCACCTCGAGCAGGTGGTCGAGCGGCTCGCGGCGGAGCCGTTCGTGTCCCGGACGCGCTCCACGGTCGTGCTGTCGGCGCTCGTGCGGCGTCCCGACGTGCCGACCACCGGCGCCGGCTGACGCCGGTCCGGCGGCGACGTCAGCGCGTGAGCTCCTCCGCGCCGCGCGCCGTGACGACCATGACGGGGCACCGCGCGTGGTGCAGCACCGCCTGGCTCGTCGAGCCGAGCAGCAGCCCGGCGAACCCCCCGCGGCCGCGCGAGCCGACGACGATGAGGTCGGTCGCGGCGGAGAACTCGGTGAGCAGCTCGGCACCCGTGCCGTCCAGCACGTGCCGCCTCACCTCGAGGCCCGGGTGCCCGGCGAGCGCGCGGTCGACGACGACGTCGAGCCCCTCGGCCACGTCGCGCAGCACCTGGTCGTGGTCCACCGCCGACGGCAGCCACGCGAGCACCCCCGTCATCGCGTGCACCGGGACGCCGGAGATCGCGTACAGCTCGGCGCCCCACCGCTCGGCCTCGCGGATCGCGAGCCGCAGCGCGGCCTCGGCGGGCGGCGAGCCGTCGACGCCGACCACGATGCGCCGCACGGGACGCACGGGCGCGGGGTCCTCGTCGACCGGCGCGCCGTGCTCGTCCCGCAGGGGGACGACGACGGTCGGGCACCACGCGTGCGCCGGCAGTGCCGACGACACGGTGCCGAGCAGCCGGTCCGCGAACCCGCCGCGTCCGCGCGTGCCCACGACGGCGAGGTCCACCGAGCGGGACGCGTCCACGAGCACCGCCGCGGCGTCGCCCGTCACGACGCGGCCCTCGACAGGGACGCCGGCGTCGCGCGCGTGCAGCAGCGCCTCGTCGAGCACCGACTGCGCACCGGCGCGGATCGTGTCGTCGTCGAGCGCGGCGTACCCGCCGTCGAGGCTCGCGGCCGTGAACGACGGCAGCGCGTACGCCACCAGCACCCGCACGCCGCACCCACGGGTGCGCGCCTCGTGGACCGCCCAGTCGAGGGCGTGCAGGCTGGCCGCCGACCCGTCGACCCCGACGAGGACCTCGTGCTCGCGCGTCATGCCGCCCTCCGCGTCGGTGCTCGCCGCGCCGTCACGACGAGTCTGTGGTGCTGACCTGACCCCATCGTGGCACACCCGTGACGATCAGCGGACACTCCGCGCACCGGCTGCGGACCCGCGGCGTCAGGCGACCAGGTACGGGGACCAGGCCGGCTCCGTCCGTGCGGCCGCGCCGCCGACCGTGAAGGACCACCGGGGTGCGTGGGGCCGAAAGGGCAGCTCCCAGCCGAGCTCCAGGAGCGTCCGGTCGGCCTTGCGGTGGTTGCAGCGCACGCACGCGGCGACGACGTTGGTCCACTCGTGCCGGCCGCCGCGCGAGCGCGGGTGCACGTGGTCGACGGTGTCGGCGCCGCCGCCGCAGTACGCGCAGCGGTGGTCGTCGCGCTGCAGCACGGTGCGCCGGGTGGGCGGCACGGGGCGCCGCTTCGGCACGTGCACGTAGCGGGTGAGCACCAGCACGACGGGCAGCGGCACCTCGGCGCGCGCGGAGTGCAGCACGCGTCCGCCCGACTCCAGGACCGTCGCCTTGCCGGTCATGACGAGGGCGACGGCGCGGTGCACGGTCACGACGCACAGCGGCTCGCCGCTCGCGTTGAGCAGCAGCGTGCGGTTGGGCACGGGCGCGGGCGGGGGGCCGGGTGGGCCCTCCACGGGGACGGTCGTCAGCACGGTGCACTCCTGACCTCGGTGGTCGGACCGGCTGGCTGCCGGTCCGGACGAGAAGGAACAGCGTCGATGCGGGACCAGGGTACGCGCACGCCCTTTCGGCGGGTCGGGCGTACGTCCACGAACGACGGAGCCCCGACGACCGTGTGGTCGTCGGGGCTCCGTGACATCGGCGCCGGCCTGGTCAGCCGATCCGGATGAACGTCGGCGAGCTCTGCCAGATGGTGCGGAACTGCACCGTCTTACCCGGGCGCGGCGAGTCGATCATCATGTCGCCACCGGCGTAGATGCCGATGTGGCCGGGGCTCCAGATGAGGTCGCCCGGCTGCGCCTCGGCACGCGACACGACCGTGCCGGCGTTCCGCTGCGCCGACGACGTGCGCGGCAGGTTGATGCCGAGCTGCGCGTAGACGTACGACGTGAAGCCGGAGCAGTCCATGCCCTCGGGCGACGCACCGCCGGAGACGTACGGCACGCCCACGTAGCGGGCGGCGACCTCGAGGACCGCGTTGCCCGACACGCTCTGCGGGATCGGGGCGTTGGCCGTCGTGGTGGTCGACGCCTCGGTGCCCGCGGACGCGCGCTCGGCCGTGCGGGAGGCGGCGCGCGTGCGCACCGGCTCGGGCTCGGGCGCCGGCGGCGGGGTCGGCTTCGCGGCCGTGACGACGGGCGCGTCGACCGTGAAGACGGCCTCGGCCGGGGCCGTGACGACCGGGGAGGTGTTGAGGACGGCCCGTGCGGAGGCCGTCAGCGCTGCCGTGTCGACAGCGGCGAGGTTGCCGGCGGACTCACCGGGGGCAGCGCTCGACGGGATGGCCAGCATGGAGACCATGAGGCCGGACGATGCGGCGACGACGGCGGAACGGCGGCCGACGGTGCCCATCTGCTCGGATGCTGCGTTGGCGAGCTCGGTCAGCGGCGTCGACGGACGACGCGCGGCGCGGTGGCGCGCCCGGATGGTGCTCTCGGACAACGTGTGCCTCTCCTGTCGCCTACGAGGTGAGCTGTCGGGTTCGGGTGGGAGAACACCCGGCCGGTCGTCCGTCCCGACCGCGCGCACCGTGGTGCGTGCTGTCGTCACGTCCGCCCGGCTTCACCCCAAGGGCACCGTCTCCGATGCCCACTTTGTGGGTCCCCCGCCCCTGCCGGCGAGTCGTACGGGACCTGCGAGCGGCGGCAGGGTTCGGCGTTCCGCTCGAGGGCTCCCACGGAGGAGGGTTCCGAGAAGCAGGACGAACGTACATGACGCCCTCGGCGATTGTCACGCGTTGGTCACGGCGATCTCGGAACGATCATGGACGGCCGTCCGGGCGACACCCGGACGCCGGACGCCGCCGTGCGTCTGACGTGCACGGCGGCGTCGTGGAGCGGCTCCGGCGCGCCCGTGGGAGCGCGACCGGTGTGGCGAGGTTCACCCGTTCGTGGGCGCCCGGCGCGGCCTCCGCACACGGCGCCGGCACGGCTCCCGGGCACCCCGGCGGGCGTCGGGAGCAGGCGTCAGGCGACCCCGACGAAGATGTGCCGCGCGAGCTCCAGCGGCAGGTCGACGACGGTGCCGTTGCCGGGCACGCCGACGGTGATGACGCCCGTCCCCCGCTCGACCGACACCTCGACCCCGGGCTGCACGCCGGCGTCCGCGAGGCGCTCGAGCAGGTCGACGTCGACCTGCAGCGGCTCCGCGATGCGCGCGACGACGGCCGTGGGCCGCACGACGGCGTCCGCGGACGTCAGCGGCACGACCCCGTCGAGGAACCGCACGGGCGTGCGCTCCTCCCCGATCTCGTCGAGGCCCGGGATGGGGTTGCCGTACGGGTCGAAGTGCGGGTGGTCGAGCAGCGCGGCGAGGCGCTTCTCGACGCGCTCGCTCATGACGTGCTCCCACCGGCACGCCTCCTCGTGGACGTGCGGCCAGTCGAGGCCGATGACGTCGGTGAGCAGGCGCTCGGCGAGGCGGTGCTTGCGCATGACGCGCACGGCCTTGCCGTGCCCGGCCTCGGTGAGCTCCAGGTGGCGGTCGCCGGTGACGACGACGAGCCCGTCGCGCTCCATGCGCGCGACCGTCTGCGACACGGTGGGCCCCGAGTGGCCGAGGCGCTCGGCGATGCGGGCGCGCAGGGGGGTGATGCCTTCCTCGGTGAGCTCGTAGATCGTCTTGAGGTACATCTCCGTCGTGTCGATCAGGTCGCTCACCGCTCGGCCTCCCACGTCGCCGTCCGGCGGCGGTCGACCCGCCGCGTGCCGCCCCCAGGGTAGTCGGCCCGCCCGCAGGTCCGGGGCCGTGCGGACGCCCGGCCCGCGGCGCGACGCCCGTCGTTATCCTCGGCGCGTGCCCGACGCCCCGGTCCCCGCCGTCACGATCCCCGCCGACCTGCTGCCGCGCGACGGCCGCTTCGGGTGCGGCCCGTCCAAGGTGCGCGCCGCCCAGGTGGACGCGCTCGCCGCCGCGGGCCGCTCGCTGCTCGGCACCTCGCACCGGCAGCCGCCCGTGCGCGCGCTGGTCGGCCGGGTGCGTGCCGGGCTGGCCGAGCTCTTCGGCGCCCCCGACGGGTACGAGGTCGTGCTGGGCAACGGCGGGTCGACGGCGTTCTGGGACGTCGCGACGGTGTCGCTGGTGCGCGAGCGCGCGGCGCACGCGCAGTTCGGCGAGTTCGGCGCGAAGTTCGCGGCGGCGACGTCGCGGGCGCCGTTCCTCGCGGACTCGCACGTGGTGAGCGCGCCGGCCGGGGACGCGGTCGTCCCGACGCTCGTCGACGGCGCCGACGTGTACGCCTGGCCGCACAACGAGACGTCGACGGGGGTGCTCGCGCCCGTGCGGCGGATCGACGGCTCGCGCGACGCCGGTGCCCTCGTGGTCGTCGACGGCACGTCGGCGGCGGGCGGCGTCGCGGTGGACGTCGCGGAGACCGACGTCTACTACTTCGCGCCGCAGAAGTCGTTCGCCGCGGACGGCGGCCTGTGGCTGGCGCTCGCGTCCCCCGCGGCCGTCGAGCGCGCCGCGCAGGTCGAGGCCTCGGGACGCTGGGTGCCGGAGTTCCTCTCCTTCACCGCGGCGGTGACGAACGCGCGCGCGGACCAGACGCTCAACACCCCCGCGCTCGGCACGCTCGTGCTGCTGGCGGAGCAGGTCGAGTGGCTGCTCGCGCAGGGCGGGCTCGCGTGGGCGGCGGCCCGCACGGCCGAGTCGTCGGGCCACCTGTACGCGTGGGCGCAGGAGCGGGAGTGGGCGACGCCGTTCGTCGCCGACCCGGCGCTGCGCTCCCCCGTCGTCGGCACGGTCGACCTCGACCCGGCCATCGACGCGACGGCCGTCACCGCGACGCTGCGCGCGCACGGTGTCGTCGACGTGGAGCCGTACCGCAAGCTCGGCCGCAACCAGCTGCGCGTCGGCATGTTCCCCGCCGTGGAGCCGGACGACGTCCGCGCCCTCACGGCCTGCGTCGACCACGTCGTCGCCGCGCTGGCCTGAGCGGCGCCACCCGCCCGCCGCCGGCAGCCGCACGCGACGACGCCCCGCCTCCTCCGTCCACCGGGGGAGGCGGGGCGTCGTCGCGCCGGGCCCGGGTCCGTGCCGACCCGCGTCCTGCCGGCGTCAGCCCTGGCCGGCGTCGCCCTGCCGGCGGCGGCGCACCGCGACCGCGCCGGCGCCGAGGC
>NZ_JBFTEP010000171.1:0-6382 GCF_047229365.1 Cellulomonas pasadenensis
CCCCCCCCCCCCCCCCCCCCCCCCTTTTCAACCACAAGCCGCCACCCGCGATCGGCGTAAGTGTCTGGTGGGCTCGGATTTGTTTATAAGCGACCGGGCCGCGCCGGCGGCCGTGCGCGCGACCGGGCGGCTCGCGGCCCGGTCGCGCGGCCTGGCGGCACCGCTGGCGGTCGCGCGCGCGCACGGCGCGGCGACGGCGGTGACGCCGCTGCTCGCGGTGACCGTCGCGGTCGCGCTGGTCGTGCTGTCCGGCACCCTCGTGCAGAGCGTGCGCAGCGGGCAGCGCGACGCCGCCGACCTGCGCGTGGGCGGCGACGTGCGCCTCGACGGCCGCCTCGACCGCGAGCTCGGCCGCACCGCGCTCGCGGCGCTGCCCGACGCCGACGGCGTGGTCGCCCTGGCGTCCGGCAGCCAGCTGCCCGGGCGCACGGTGGGGTCGGGGCTCGGGCTGACCGCGACGCTGCTCGTCGTGGACGCCGCCGAGCTGGCGCGCGTGCGGGCCGACCGCGGGCTGCCCGTCGACGCGGGCCTCGCCGCGCTCGGCACGGCGGGCGCCGACGGCGCCGTGCCCGCGCTCGTGAGCGCCGGCCTCCTCGACCGGCTGTCCGCCCACCCGGTCGAGGGCGACCTGCGGGTCGGCGTCCTGGGCGAGCCGGTGGCCGTCGACGTGCGCGGCACCACCGCGATGCTGCCCGACGCCGGCGCACCCCCGCTCGACGCCCGCGCGGCCGCACCCGCCGCGGTCGAGGACGACGGCCTCGTCGTCGTGGACAGGAGCGCCCTCGTCGCCACGGGCGTCGACGTGCCGGCGCCCGACCGCGCGTGGCTGAGCGGCCCCGGCGCCGTGGCCGCGGTGACCGCGCTCGCGCTGCCGCCCGCGGCGGCGTCCGGCATCACGGTGACCACGCACGACGGGTGGTCCCGGGCGTGGACCGGGGACCCGCTGACCGCGGCGCTGCAGGCGCTGCAGGCGGCCGGCGTGGGCGTGCTCGCGCTGCTGCTCGTGCTCACCCTCGTGCTCGTCGTCGTGGCGACGTCCCGCGAGCGCGGGCGCACGCTGTCGACCCTGCGCACCCTCGGCCTCGACGCCGGGACCGCCCGCGCGGCGACGCTCGGCGAGCTGGCACCGCTGGTCGTCGGCGGCCTGCTCGGCGGGGCGGTGATCGGGCTGGTCGTGCCCTGGCTGGTCACCGACGCGCTGGGCCTGCCGTGGCTGACGGGCGACCCGCGGGGCGGCCGCGTCGCGCCCGCGGTCTGGCCGGTCGTCGTGGCCGCCGGCGCGCTGCTGGCGGCGCTCGCCGTGGCGGTCGGGGTCGAGCAGGCCGTGCGCCGGCGCGACCGGCTCGGCGACGTGCTGCGCGTCGGCGACCGCTGACGCGGGCCGTCCGGAGAACTTTCCTCCGCCTGCCACCCAACGTTTTCGGCGTGTCCGTACCGTGACGTGGAAACGGTCCCACCTGCGGGGACGCGGCTCCTAGCCTGATCGCGCAGCACGCCGGGCACGACGCCCGGCGGCGACACGAGGGGGTTCTGCGGTGGGATGGCGATGGCGCGTCCTGGTCCGGCGGCTGCGGGACCAGTCGTCGGTGATCGCGACCGTCGTCGCCGTGACGCTCGTGGCGACCACGCTGCTCGGCACGTTCGCGCTGCTGCTGCAGGGCAGCGCCGGCGACGCGCTCGCGGAGGCGCTCGACCGCGCGCCCGCGGACGACGTCCGGCTGGAGGCGGTCGTGCGGGTGTCCGGCAAGGACGCCGACGTCGCGCTCGCCACGGCGCGCGACGCCCTGCGCGGCCTGCACGCCGGCGTGGAGGCGGACGAGGAGACGTGGCTGACCGGCAGCACCTGGATCCTGCCGGGCCGCGGCGCGTCGGGCGCCGCGCCCTACGGCTACCCCGCCTCGAGCCCCCGCGTGCCCGGCGACGCGCGCCTGCTCACCGGCACCTGGCCCGACCGCGCGCGCGACGACGCGGGCCGGCTGCTCGTCGCCGTGCCGGCCGTCGCCGCAGACGAGTACGGCTGGGCGGTGGGCACCGAGGTGCCGGTCCGCTCGCAGGGCGGGCAGCGGACGGACACGTGGCTGGTGACCGGCACCCACGAGCTGACCGGACGGCCCGGCACCTGGACCCGCGACCGCATCGACGGGCGCGGGCACGACCCGCAGTTCGTCGTGCCCGGGTCGATGGGGCGCCTCGTCACCGACCTCTGGGGGCCGATGGTCGTCGGTCCCGGCGGCCTGGCCGGCAGCGGCGTCGTCGACGTCGCGCACGTCGTGAGCGAGGTCCGGCTCGGCGACGCCCCGCCCGAGGCCCTCGCCCACCTGCGGGCGGCCGTCGACGACGCGCAGGTGGCACTCACCGCGGGGCTGCGGCCGACGGGGATGGGCGGCACCGTGCGCACGACCGTGGGCGACGCCATCGACGCCGCCTGGCGCGAGCTGTCCGTCACCCGCGTCGGCGTGGTCGTGGTCGGCCTCCTGCTCACCGTGCTGGCGACGACCGTGATGCTGCTCGCGGCGCGCCTGCTGGGCGAGCGGCGGTCGGCGGAGGGTGAGCTGCTCGCGGCCCGGGGGGCGGCACCGCGGCAGCTGCGCTCCCTGGCGGTCCTGGAGGCGGTGGCGCTCGCGCTCGTGTGCGGTGCCGCCGCGCCGTGGCTGGCGCGGGCGCTGTGGTCCGTCGTCGTGGCGGGCGGTCCGCTCGAGCGCGCCGGGTTCACCGTGCCGCCGGGCGTGCCGCTGCTGGCGTCGGCCACGTGCGCCGTCGTGGCGTTCGTGCTGGCCGTGGCGCTGGTGGTGCCGCAGTGGCACGTCGCCGGCTCGTCCGCGCCGGCCGCGCACGCGGGGCTGGTCCGCACGGGTGCGGACCTCGGGCTCGTCGCGCTGGCCGGGGTCGCGCTGTGGCAGCTCCTCACCTACGGGTCGCCGCTGACGGTCGGCCCGACCGGACCGCGCCTCGACCCCGTCCTCGCGGTCGGCCCGGCGCTCGTGACGCTCGGTGCCGCCGTGCTCGCGCTCCGGCTCGTCGGCCCCGTCGGGCGCGGTGCCGACGCGCTCGCCGCCCGGTCGCGCGCACTCGTGGGGCCGCTCGCCGCGTGGCAGGTCGCGCGCCGCCCGGCCGCCGCGTCCGGTACGACGCTGGTGCTCGTGCTCGCCGTCGCCGCGGCGACGTTCGGGCAGTCGTTCCTCGCGACGTGGCGCGTGTCGCAGCTCGAGCAGGTCGACCTGGCCCTCGGCACCGACGTGCGCGTCCACGACCTGAGCGGGGAGCGCGTCCTGGGCTCCGCCGCCCTGACCGGGCCGCTCGACGACGCGACGGGTGCGACGGCGCAGCCCGTCGTCGACCGCTCCGCGACGCTGGGGCGCGCGCTCACCGCCGACATCGGCGTGCCCGGGTCGTCGTCGTCCATGCCCGTGCACCTCGTGGGGGTCGACACCACGCGGCCCGAGGCGCTGCGCGGCCGCACCGACGTGCCGTGGGCGCAGGTCGTGTCGGACCTCGCACCGCGGGGTGCGGAGCGGCCCGTCCCCCTGCCCGGCGATCCGCAGTGGGTCGTCGCGGACGTCACTGCCGGCGTCACGCCCGCCGCCCCCGGCTCCGGCACGCTGACGCTCGTCGTCGAGGACCGCCACGGGGTGCGCACGGCGCTCGACGCGCCGCTGCCCCTGCTCGACGAGGCCACCACCGTCGTGCTCGAGGTGCCCGCCCTGGCCGGCCCGGCCCGCGTGGTCGCGGTCAGCGGCCGCATCTCGCTCGCGCTCGCCCCGCCGCGGCCCGAGGGTCAGGAGGAGTCCCGCGAGACCTTCGGGTTCGGCACGGTGCGGGTCACCTCCGCCCGGGTCGTCGACCGCGCCGCCGCGGTCGACGCGGACGGCGCCGCGACCGCGGCCGCCACCCCCCTCCCGCTGGCGGACGGCGGCTGGGAGGGCTTCACGTACAGCGGCACGAGCCGGTACACGCTGGGCGTCACGGGCGACGCCGACGCCCTGCAGCTCACCGGCGAGATGAACCTGACGGCGATCGTCAACGGCAGCGGCCGCCTCGGGGCGGTCGCGTGGCAGACGGGCGGGGGGCCCGTGCCCGTGGTGGTGACCGAGGCCGCCGCGCGCGAGGGCGTCCTCGGCCCCGGTGACGACCTGGCGCTCACGCTCGGCAGCACCAGCGTGGACGCCGAGGTGGAACGGGTCGTCCCGTACCTGCCCGGCGCACCCCGCGGACCGGGCGTGCTGGCGGACCGCGGCCGGCTCGGCCGCGCGCTCCTCGAGCAGGGCAGCACGGACCCGCTCGTCGACGCCTGGTGGGTCGCGGCGCAGCCCGGCGGCGACGGCGTCGCGCTCGGCGCCGCCCTCGACGCGACCGGTGTCGGCGACGTCGCGGTGCGCACCACGCAGCGCCAGGTCGCCACCGAGGGACCGCTGCGGGTGGGCGTGCCCGTGGCGCTGTCGCTCGTCGCGCTCGCCGCGGCCGCGCTCGTCGTGGTCGGGCTCGGCACGAGCACGACCGTGGCGGTGCGCACCCGGCGGCTCGAGCTCGCGCGGCTCCAGGCGCTCGGCGCGGCGCGCGGCGGGCTCGTGCGCGGGCTGCTCGTCGAGCACCTGCTGCTCGTCGGGCTCGGGACCGTCGCGGGTCTCGCGATCGGGTGGGGTGTCGCCGCCACCGTCGCCCCGCTGCTGACCGTGTCCGGCGACGGGCGGCGGCCGGTGCCCGGCCCGCTGCTCGTGTGGCCCTGGCTGGGCCAGCTCGGCGTCGCCGCGACGCTGGCCGCCGCCGCCTGCCTCGTCGTCGCCGTCGTCGCCGCGCTCCTCGTGCGCCGCGCCTCGGGGGCGCTCCTTCGACTGGGGGACGACCGGTGACCCTGCTGACCACGCGCGCACGCGCCACCACGTCCGACGCCGTGCTCGTCGCCCGCCGGCGGGCCCGGCAGGACGCCGCCCTGCTCGTGGGCACCGCCGTGCTGCTGCTCGGCACGCTGCTGCTGGCGCTCGCGCTGCCGCGGCTCGTCGAGCGCACCGCCGACGCCGCGGTCCGCGACACGCTGGAGGCGGCGGGCACCGACGCGGACGTGCTGGGCTACCCGTACGTGACACCCGGCTCGTACGACCCCGACTACGTCGGGGAGGCCGTGTCGACCGCGCGCTGGCTGACGACGGAGATCGAGTCGGGCCTCGGCGAGCCCGTCGCGAGCGTCCGCACGCCCACCTTCGTCGCCCGCACGCCGGCGGGCGCGTTCCTCACCCGGCTCGTCACGGTGGTCGTGCCGGACCGCCCGGCCGCGCAGGAGCCCGTCCGCTGGGTCGCGGGCACCGCCCCGGCTCCCGTCCCGCCCGGCGGGGACCTCCCCGACGGCACGCCCGCGCCACCGAGCGTGCAGGTCGGGCTGAGCGCCGCGGCCGCGCGGAGCCTGGGGCTGACCCTCGACGACGGCCCCGTGCGCATCGCGCGCGGCTCCGAGTCGGTCGACGCGTACGTCGACATCACGGGCCTGTACGAGCCCGCCGACCCGGACGACGTGCTCTGGCGCGGCTCCGGGGACCTGCTCGGGACGGTCCCGACGGCGCCGGGCTCGGAGGCCGCCGACCTCGCCGGCCTGTACGTGCCGGCGTCCGGGATCGAGGACCTCCAGCAGGTCAACGGCACGCGCCGGCTCGAGACGTCGGTCCGGGCCCCCCTCGACACCGACGGGATGACGCTCGACGACGCCCGCGCGCTGCATGACCAGGTGGTGCGGCTCACCGCCACCACCGGGAGCGTGGGCAGCGCGCTGCCGGACATCCTCGACGCGTTCGAGACCCGCCTCACGGCCGCCCGCGCGCAGTCGTCGCTGGTCGTCGTGGGGCTCGCCGCCACCGGTGCGCTGTGCCTCGTCCTCGCCGCCGGCCTGCTCGCGGGACGCCGGCAGACGTCGCTCGCCGGCGAGCGCGCCCGCGGCGCGTCGATCGCGTCGGTCGTCCTGCGCGGCCTGGTCGAGACGCTGCCCGTCGTGGTGCTGGTGGCCGCGCTCGCCTACGCCGCGGTGACGCTCGCCCTCCCGGGCCGGGGCGGCTCGGTCACGGTGGCGACGGCGGTCGCCGTGGTGGCGGCCCTGGCCCCCGCGGTGCTCGCGGCCCGCACCGCTGCCGGGGCGTGGACGGGGCGTCGCGTGCCGGCGGACCGGCGCGAGCGCGCCCGGCTTGTCGCACGCCGACGGGCGCGCCAGGGCGTCGCCGAGGCGCTGGTCGTCCTGCTCGCCGTCGGCGCCCTCGTCGCGGTGCGCACGCGCGGGCTCGTCCCCGCCGGGAACGGGGACGTCGACCCGCTGCTCGCGGCGGCGCCCGTGCTGGTGTCGGCCGCCGCGGCGCTCGTCGTCGTGCGCGTGGCGCCCGCCGTGGTGCGGTCCACGGGCCGGCTC
>NZ_JBFTEP010000172.1:0-6364 GCF_047229365.1 Cellulomonas pasadenensis
CGGGGGCTCGGCGAGGGGTCCCCGCGCCCGGGGCCGGCGCGGCCGCGCCGCCGGCGCGCGGCGGGAGGCGGTGGCTGTCGGCGGCCCGGCGCGGCTCGCGGCAGAACGCGACCAGGGGCTCGAGGACGGCGTCCCACGAGAACTCCGGGGCGGTCGCGCGCACGGCGGCCGCGGCGGCCGCGTGGGCACCGTCGTCCACCAGCAGCTCCTCGAGGGCGTCGGCGAGGGCGTCGGCGTCCTCGGCGGGCACCACGCGGCCCAGACCGCGCTCCGCCACGAGCTGCGCGAAGCTGTCGCCCTCGGTCGAGACGATCGGCAGCCCGGCCCACAGGTAGTCGAGGATGCGCGTGCGGAACGAGAACTCCGTCTCGACATGCAGGTAGTGGCAGCTGACGCCGACGTCGGCGTCCAGCAGGTAGTCCGCGCGCTGCTCGTACGGCACCCAGTCCTCGTTGAAGAACACGTGCGTGCCCGTGAGGCCCAGCTCGTCGGCGAGCCGGCGGCAGCGCGTGGCCACCGCCATCTCCGGCACGTCGGGGTTGGGGTGCTTCATGCCGAGGAAGTACAGCCGCACCTCCGGGACCCGCGCGCGCACCCGGTCGACCGCGCGCACGAGCGTCAGCGGGTCGAACCAGTTGTAGACGCCGCCGCCCCAGAGCAGGACCTTGTCCTCCGGTCCGATCCCGGGCGTGGCGCCCTTGATCGCGCGCCGCTGCTGCACGGGCGCCTCGCCGGCCGTGCCGAACGGCACGATGCTCAGCAGCGAGCGCAGCGACGGGTCGGCGTCGTACGTGTCGGGGTTGACGCGGCCCGCGGCCGCGAGCTGCCCGAGCCAGAGGTCGCGCTGGCGGCCGGACGCGCAGAGGAAGAAGTCGCCGCGGCGCACCTGGTCGCGCAGCTCGCCGAGCGCGAACGCCAGCGCCCGGTCCCGCTCGGGTCGCGGCTTGTACCGGTCGATCTCGAGCGTCTCGAGCTGGAAGGGGTCGTACAGGTCCACCACCAGCACCTGCGGGCAGTCCTGCAGCCACGCGAAGGCGTTGAACACGAAGCCCTGGATGACGACGACGTCCGACGCGTCGACCTCGGCCCGGAAGTCCTCGACGCGGATGCCCGCGGTCGCGAACCCCACGCCGTCGCGGCTGCACCGCCCGAACGTCACGAGGCGGACGTCGTGCTCCCGCGACAGCGCGCGGGAGATCTCCCACGCGCGGATCGCCGGGCCGGCCATCCGGGTCGCGAGGGTGTCGAGCGTGACCACCAGGACCCGGCGGCGCCCGGCGGGCCGCTCGGCAGGCGTCGCGGCGACGTCGGTCGCGCTCACGACCAGCGCCCCCCGAGGGCGACGTACCCGCCGGACTCGACCGGCGTGCCGTGCTCGACCGAAAACCGGACGGCGTCGCGCAGGTAGTCGTAGACGTGGGTGGTCGACGTGTCGACCACGGACGCGAGCACCTGGAACGAGCCGGGCTGCAGCGCGAGCGCGGGGATCCGGCACTCCACGACGCCCGAGCCGTCGATGTGCTGGACGTGGTGGCCGGAGTCCCGCGTGTTGTTCGCCCACAGGTAGACGCCGTCGTGCGACTCGATCGCGAGCCCGAACACGGGCCGGTCGATGCGCTCGCGCGCCGTGTACCGCACGCGGATCGCGACGTCGTCGCCGGTGCGCACCGCGTCGACGGGCACCCCGTCGCGGACGAGCTCGACGCTGTCGATCATCGCCTCGCCCGTACCCCAGCGGACCTTGCCCTCGGAGTCGCGTCGCACGTCGGTGCGGGTCGAGTCGAGGTAGCGCTCGAGGATCGGCGCGGCGTCGCCCGTCTCGACGAGCTTGCCGTGCTGGAGCCACGCGACCTGGTCGCACATGCTGCGCAGCGACGGCATCGAGTGGCTGACGACGACGACCGTGCGGCCCTCGCGGCGGAACTCGAGGAACTTCTCCGCGCACTTCTCCTGGAAGGCGGCGTCGCCCACGGCGAGCACCTCGTCGACGAGGAGGATCTCCGGGTCGACGTGGATGGCGACCGCGAACCCGAGGCGCACGTACATGCCCGACGAGTAGTTCTTCACCGGCTGGTCGATGAACTGCTCGACGCCGGAGAACTGCACGATCTGGTCGAACTTGCGGTCGATCTCCGGGCGGCTCATGCCCAGGATCGAGCCGTTGAGGTAGACGTTGTCCCGCCCCGACAGCTCCGGGTGGAAGCCCGAGCCGACCTCGAGGAGCGCGGCCACGCGCCCGCGCGTCGTCACCGCACCCGAGTCCGGGTAGAGGATCCGCGCGAGGCACTTGAGCAGGGTCGACTTGCCCGACCCGTTGTCCCCCACGAGGCCGAACGTGCTGCCCTCGGGGATGTCGAACGAGACGCCGTCGAGCGCGAGGAAGTCCTCGTAGACCGCGCGCCGGCGCCGCATGATCGCGGCCTTCAGCGTCTGGTTGCGCTCGTGGTAGACCCGGAACTTCTTGGTGACGTCCTCGACGGACACCGCCGACGCGCTCACAGCGCCTCCGCCAGCTTCTTCTCGTGGCGCTGGAAGACCAGCGCGCCGACCACCAGGGACACGGCCGCCCACACGACGCAGATGAGCACCGAGTCGAGCGCCGGCCACCGGTTGTCGTACAGCAGGTTGCGGAACACCTCGGCGAAGCGCTCCATCGGGTTGAGCCGGTACAGGTCGAGCACCGTGACGGAGCCGAACAGCGGCCCGAGCCGCTCCGACTGCTCCGCCACGAGCGACACCGGGTAGACGATCGGCGTCGCGTAGAACCACGCCTGGAGCAGGATGCCGACGAAGTGCTGCGTGTCGCGGAAGTACACGTTCGCGATCGACAGCAGGAGCGAGACGCCGAGGGCGAAGGCGAACAGCACGAGCATCGCGACCAGCACCGCGGGCAGCCACAGCAGCGCGTTCGCCCCGAGCACCAGCAGCACGACGAGCAGCACCGTCATCTCGATGCCCCACGTGAACGCCACGGAGAAGGCGTTCGACACGGGCAGCGCGACGCGCGGGAACGCGACCTTCTGGATGAGGTTCTGGTTGCCGACGAGCGAGCCCATGCCGCCGTTGACGACGTTCACGAAGAACGCCCACGGCAGGAGCGCGCACAGCAGCCACACGGAGAACGTGTCCAGCCCGCTGGGGTCGCCGGGGTCCGGCTGCATCCGCAGGATGAAGGAGAAGACGGCCGTGAAGATGACCATCTGCGCGAGCGGGTTGACGAGCGACCACAGCTGACCGAGGACGGTCCGCTTGTACTTGCCCTTCACCTCGCGCCGGGTGAGGTTGGTCAGCAGCTCGGGGGACGAGCGCAGATCCGAGAGCAACGACATCAGCGGGACTTCCTCCAGGTGGTGCGCAGGCGGCCGTAGGCGGCACGCGGCAGGCTGAGGGCGCGCCAGGCACGGGTCGCCTGCACCTCGTCGAGGGCCGCACGGGCGGCGTCACGCTCCTCGCGCCAGCGGGCGGACTGCGACCGCAGCGCGTCGAGCTCCGCGGCGATCTGCTCGCGCTCCTGCGCGGCGCGCACCGCGGCGCCCTCGGCGTCGTCCCGCACGGCGCGCCACACGAACTGGTACGTGTCGGCGTCGGGCTGGGCGCGCACCCAGTCGACGACGCCGTCCGGCAGGGCGGTGGCGTCGACCGCGACGTCGCCGCCGAGCGCGTCGACCGTCGTGCGGCGCAGGTCGACGCCCACGAGCCCCGCGTCGCGCAGCGCCTCGGTGAGGCTGCGACGCGTGAAGAAGCGGATGTGGGTGCTGTCGAGCAGGCCCGTGGGCGTGTACTGCCAGCGGCCCTGCAGCAGCGCGAGCCGCAGCGAGCCGTGCGTCACGTTCGGCACCGACACCACGACCGAGCCGCCCGGCCGCAGGTGCGCCAGCAGGCGGCGCAGCACGTCCACCGGGTCGGGCAGGTGCTCGAGGACGTCGGCGCACACGATGACGTCGAACGTGCGGTCGCCCAGCTCGGCGGCGAGGTCCATGGTGACGAGGTCGCCGACCACGAGGTGCTGCAGGTGCGGCCGCGCCTTCTCGGCCGCCTCGGGGTCGTACTCGACGCCGCTCACCCGGCAGCCGCGCTCCACGAGCGCCTCCGCCAGGTAGCCCGTCGAGCACCCGACGTCGAGCACGTCGCTGCCCCCGGGGACCAGGTCGATCACCTGCCAGTGGCTGGTGTTCGACGCATGGGGGTCGAGCGTCGTGTCGTACCGCGACATGGGCTGTGGTCTCCGCTCGTCCGTCCGCTGGCGCCGCACGAGCATACAAGCCGGTCCGGAACGTCCGGACCGGCGGCGACCGGCGTCAGCGGAACCAGCCGAGCACGTCCCCCACCACGTGCGTGCTGCCCAGGTTGTTGTAGACCCGCAGGCCACCGCCCGCCGGCGCGACCACCGCCAGGTTCGCCTGGTCCCGCCCCGCGCCGGTGTTGAGGTCCGACGTGCCCGGTCGTGTCCCGCCGCCCCACGTCGTGAGGTACGTCGCGAACGACGTCGCCCGCGTCGACGTGAGGTTCAGCGCGACCGCGCGCGCGTCGGCCGGGACCCCGACCGGCGTGAGGTCGAACCGGCGGTCCGCGGCCGCGCCCAGCGGGCTGCCCGACCGGGTGTCGAACGCGCGCACGGGCACGACGGGCGTGTAGCGCGCGGACGCCGCCGGCGAGAACCAGCCGACGACGTCGACGACGACGTGCGCACCCGCGCCCGCGACCTCCACGTCGACACCGCCGCCGTTCAGCGGCACGACGGCGCGGTTGGCGACGTCCCGGTTCGGCTGGTGGTTGACCGTGGACACCACGCCCGCCGCCGCGCCGCGCGGCACGACCGCCGTGTAGCCCGCGGCGCCCGCGTGCGTCGTCACGTTGAGCACCACGGCCGTGGCGTCGGTCGGCACGCCCGCCCGGCCGGCGACCTGCAGCGTCCGGCGCGTGCCGCCGGCGATCTCGCCCCCGTCCGTCCGGGTCTCGAGCAGCCGCGCGGGGGTCGCGGCGGCCGCGAACCCCGAGCCGGTGGACCCGTCGACGAAGTAGCCGCTGACGTCGACCAGCAGGTGCGTCGACCCCGCCGAGTTCCACAGGCTGACCTTGCCCTCGCCGCCGACCCCGACGATCGTCGTCGCGGCGGACACCCGCTGCGCGTCCGTGTTCGTGACGGAGGCGTCCGGCACCGGCGCGCCCGCGGGCCACGCACGCACGTGCGTGATGCCGGAGCTGTGCACGGTCGTCACGTTCAGCGCCACGGCGCGCGCGTCCGCGGGGATGCCCGCCCGGCCCGTGACCGCCACGTCGACGCGGGACGCGGGCCCGAGCGACGCACCGGTGGACCGCGTGTCGAGCAGGCGCGCGGGCGTGACCGGCACGAAGCGCAGGTTCCCGACGAGCGGCACGGGCGCCACGGTCGGCGGGGACTGGCTGCCCGTGACGGCGAACGCGGCGGACCACGGCACCATCGGCGCGCCGGTCACCAGGTCGTGCCCCCGCACCGTGAGCCGGTAGTCACCCGTGCCGAGCGGGACGCCGGCGTCGCTGCGCCCGTCGAAGCCGATGACGCCCGCGCCGGTCGACGGCCCCGTGGAGCCGCTGCGCCGGGCGACGTCGACGCCCGACCGGACGTCCGTGACCGTGAGGTCCCACGCCAGTCCGTACGAGACGCCCGCGACGACCTCGAGCCCGGAGCCGTACGCCACCTGCTGCGTGGACAGCCGCGGGTTGACCAGCGTGCCGCCGATCATCTCCTTGGCGCGCTGCTTGATGGTGCCGAGGACCGCGTAGCCGCCGTTGCCGGGGCACGCCGTGTACGCGACGTCGCGGTGGCCGATCACGACCGGCAGGGCGAGCGTCGTGCCGCCCGCGAACCGCGAGTTCTCGCCGCCCAGCGTCGTGTAGGAGATCGTGCTCGTGGGGTCGCGGTGGTACGACCCGAGCCGCCACGCGATCAGGCGGGCGACGTTCTCCTGCACGGCCGCCGACGGGGTGCCGCTGCTGTAGTCGCCGAGCATCGAGACGCCGAGCGTCGCGGTGTTGAACCCGCCCGCGTGGACGCCGATGACGGGCCGCGTGCCGGAGCCGGCGCGGCCCTCGTAGACGTTCCCCCACTTGTCGACCAGGTAGTTGTAGCCGATGTCGCACCAGCCGCGGGACTGCTGGTGGTAGCGCTGGTCGGCGCGGATCTGCGCCTTCGCCTGGTCGACGCTCGCGTACGAGTTCGGGCCGGCGGTGTGGTGCACGACCGCGGCGAGCAGCGTCGACGCCACGTCGAACTCGCAGGCCTGCGGGGCGGCGCCCCACTCGGCGCGCGAGATGATGCCGGGCGCGGCCGCGGCCGTCGTCACCGGCCCCGCCGCGGCGACCGCCGCCGTGCGGACCTCGCCGC
>NZ_JBFTEP010000173.1:0-6352 GCF_047229365.1 Cellulomonas pasadenensis
CCCGCCGCGGTGCACAGCAGCGTCGTCCACGCCGTCAGGTGCGGGGCCAGGTCCTCGTCCCACGCCGTCCACGACGCGCGGATCTCCAGCTCGGTCTGCTCCTCGCGCCGCTCGAGCGCGCCGAAGCTCTGCGACAGCACGCGCGTGACCGTGCCGCCGGTGGCGTGCGGGTCGACGCCCGCCGACGTGAGCGCGTCGCCGAACCACGTCCACGCGACCTCGGCGAGCAGCGGGTCGGCGCCCACCTCGGGCTCGAGCGCGGCGCGCACCAGCGTGACGAGCCGGAACGAGCCCTCCCAGGCCTCCTGGCCCTGCGGGTCGTACAGCACCACGAACCGGCCCGACGCCAGGTCCTCGGCCGCGACGGAGCGGCGCGCCGTGCGGACCTCGGCGGTCAGCGCGGCGGAGTAGGGGGCGATGCGGGCGGGACCGGGCACCTCGTCGAGGACGACCTCGGGGCGGACGGGCACCGCGCGCAGCGACCGCAGCGCCCGCACGAACTCGGCGGGGACGTCGTCGGGTCCGGCGGGGGTCACGCCGGTGAGAGTAGGACGGCGAGCGTCGTCTCGACGTCCGGCACGCCGGACGGTGCGCGGCGTTCGTCCGACTAGTCTCGGCTCCCGTCACCGCACGTCCGCGTCGCGGCGCCGGCCCGAGGGCCGGCGGGCGCGGGTGCACCCTCGCGTCGAAGGAGTCCCGTGATGTCTGTCCCCGCGTCTGACCTGGGCACCGCGCAGATCGGTGTGACCGGACTGGCGGTGATGGGCCGCAACCTCGCGCGGAACTTCGCTCGCCACGGCTACACCGTGGCCGTGCACAACCGCACCTTCGCCCGCACGCAGTCGCTGGTGGCCGAGCACGCCGCCGACGGCACGTTCGTGGCGACCGAGTCCATGGCGGACTTCGTCGCCGCGCTCGAGCGCCCGCGCAAGGTCGTGATCATGGTGAAGGCCGGCCCGGCGACCGACGCGGTGATCGACGAGCTCGTCCCGCTGCTCGAGCCCGGCGACATCGTCGTGGACGCGGGCAACGCCCACTTCCCGGACACGGTCCGCCGCGAGGCGGCGCTGCGCGCGCTCGGACTGCACTTCGTCGGCACCGGCGTCTCCGGCGGCGAGGAGGGCGCGCTCAACGGCCCGTCGATCATGCCCGGCGGCACGCGCGAGTCCTACGAGTCGCTCGGCCCGATCCTCGAGGCGATCTCGGCCAAGGTCGACGGCGTGCCGTGCTGCACCTACGTCGGCCCCGGCGGCGCCGGCCACTTCGTCAAGATGGTGCACAACGGCATCGAGTACGCCGACATGCAGCTCATCGCCGAGGCCTACGACCTGCTGCGCAACGGGCTCGGCGCGTCGGCGAAGGAGATCGGCGAGGTCTTCGAGGCCTGGAACACGGGCGACCTCGAGTCGTTCCTCATCGAGATCACCGCCGACGTGCTGCAGCACGTCGACGCGGCGACGGGCCAGGCGTTCGTCGACGTCGTCGCCGACGCGGCCGAGCAGAAGGGCACCGGCCGCTGGACGGTGCAGAACGCGCTCGACCTCGGCGTGCCGATCACCGGCATCGCGGAGGCGACGTTCGCGCGCGCCCTGTCGGGCTCGGCGCCGCAGCGCGCCGCCGCGCGCGGCGTCCTGCCGGCCGACACCGTCGAGTGGAACGTGCCCGAGCCGGGCCGGTTCATCGAGGACGTCCGCCTCGCGCTGTACGCCTCGAAGGTCGTCGCGTACTCGCAGGGCTTCGACCAGATCGCGGCGGCCTCGCGCGAGTTCGGCTGGGACATCGACCGCGGCGCGATGGCGCGCATCTGGCGCGGCGGCTGCATCATCCGCGCGAAGTTCCTCGACCGGATCACGCAGGCGTACGAGCGCGACGCGGACCTGCCGCTGCTGCTCGCCGACCCGTACTTCACGGAGGCCGTCGCGAACGGCGTGGCCGCGTGGCGCCGGGTCGTCGCCGCGGCGGCGACGCACGGCGTCCCGACGCCCGCGTTCTCCTCCTCGCTCGCGTACTACGACGGCGTGCGGGCCGAGCGCCTGCCGGCGAACCTCATCCAGGCGCAGCGCGACTTCTTCGGTGCCCACACCTACCGCCGCGTCGACCGGGAGGGCGTCTTCCACACCGAGTGGTCGCTCGACCGGTCCGAGACCGCCGAGTGAGCGGCCGTCGTCCCACGGGCGCGCAGGTCCCGCTGCCGGACCTGCTGCCCGTGGTCCTCGGCGGCGACATCGGCGCGTACAGCCTCGCGCGCACCTTCCACGAGGCGTACGGCGTCCGGTCGGTCGTCGTGCCGTCCGTGTCGACGGGGCTGACGCGGCACTCGCGCATCCTCGACGCGGTCGTGGAGCCGGGCATCGACGACGGCCCGACCGTCGTCGCCCGGCTGCGGGCGGTCGCCGCGCAGCACGCGGACCGGCGGCGCATCCTGCTCGGCAGCGCCGACTGGCTCGTGCGGACGATCGTGGAGAACCGGGCCCAGCTCGAGGACCTCTACACGATCCCGTACGTCGACGTCGCGACCCTCGACCGGGTCACGGACAAGGTGCTGTTCGGCGAGCTGTGCGCCGAGCTCGGCATCGACCACCCCGCGACGGTCGTGCACGACGTCCAGGCCGGCGGCACGCCCGACACGTCGGGGCTGCGCTTCCCGGTCATCGCCAAGGCGGCCGACACCGCGGCGTACCACCTCGTCGAGTTCCCGGGGAAGAAGAAGGTCTTCACCGTCGACTCGCCGGCGGAGCTGGCGGACCTGCTCGAGCGCGTGCGCGTCTCGGGCTACCAGGGGCGGTTCGTCGTGCAGGACCTCATCCCGGGCGACGACTCGGGCATGCGGATCCTCACGTGCTACGTCGACGCCGACGGGAAGGTCCGCTTCTCGGCGTTCGGCCACGTGCTGCTCGAGGAGCACACGCCCGGTGCGCTGGGGAACCCCGCGGGCATCGTCACGGGTCACGACGCCGAGATCGCCGACCAGGCGCGGCGCCTGCTCGAGCACCTCGGCTGGCGCGGGTACGCGAACTTCGACCTCAAGTACGACCCCCGCGACGGGCGCACGGTGTTCTTCGAGCTCAACCCCCGGCTCGGACGGTCGAACTTCTACATCACCGCGGGCGGGCGCAACACGGCCGAGCTGTACGTGCGCGAGCACCTGCAGGGCCTCGACCCGCTGCCGGACGGCTCCGCGGACCACCTCACGGCGCCGCACCTGTACACGGTGCTGCCGATGGGCCTGCTGCTCCGCTACGTCACCGACCCCACCGTGCGGGCGCAGGTGCGCGGGCTGCAGCGCTCCGGCCAGGTGACGAACCCGCTGTGGTACGCGGCCGAGAACCACCCGCGGCGCCTCGCCTACCTGGCGGCGGCGCAGGCGAACCAGGTGCGCAAGTACCGCCGGTACCACCCGTGGCCGGCGCGCGGGGCGGACGCGTGAGCGGCGAGGTCGGGGTCATCGGCGGCGTGGGCCCGGCGGCCACCGTCAGCTTCCTCGACCTCGTCGTCCGGCACACGGACGCGGGCCGCGACCAGGACCACGTCGACATGGTCGTGCTCCAGCACGCGTCGATCCCGGACCGGACCGCGTACATCCTCGGCGACTCCGCGGAGGACCCCGGACCGGTGATGGCCGCGGACGCCCGGCGGCTCGAGGCGCTCGGCGTCGACTTCGTCGTCGTGCCGTGCAACACCGCGCACCACTTCACGGACGAGATGGCGGCGGCCGTCACCGTCCCCGTGCTCAGCATCGTGCACGAGACCGTCGACGAGGTCGCGGGCCGGCCGGGGACGTCGTCCGTGGGCCTGCTGGCCACCAGCGGCACCCTGGCCTCGGGCGTGTACCAGCGCGCGGCGGGGGAGCGTGGCCTGACGGTCCTGGAGCCCGACGCCGACGACCAGCGCGTCGTCATGAGCCTGATCTACGACCAGGTGAAGGCCGGACGCCCGGCGGACGTCGACGCCCTGCGCGGGGTCGCGGCCCGTCTCGCGGACCGCGGCGCCGACGTCGTGGTGCTGGGCTGCACGGAGCTGTCCGTCGTCGCGCTCGAGCACGACCTGCTCGCCGAGCCGCTGTTCGTCGACTCCCTCGACGTGCTCGCGCGGCGCACGGTCGTGCGCTCCGGCCGTCGGCTCCGCGACGCCGCCGGCTGAGCCCCGACGGCCGGGCGCCACCGGCCGGGCGCCACGGCCGGGTGCCGCGGACGCGCGGAGGGCGGGACCGTCACCGGTCCCGCCCTCCCGCACGTCGGGGGTGGTCAGCCCAGCTCGCTCGTCCCGCTGTACAGGTGCAGCACGGGCACGTGCAGCTCGTCGCGGGCGCGCGACGCCCAGTCGGTGTGGAACGTGTCCTCGACCAGGTGCGGGTAGGTCACCACGACGACCTCGCGCACGTCGCCCGCGGCGACGGCCGTGCGCAGCGCGGGCAGCGGGTCGTCGTCGGTCACCTGGCCGCTCGCCTCGCGCCCGGCCACGAGGAACGCGGCCACGCTGCCCGCGATCTGCTCCTCCGCCGTCGCACGGGCCTGCGTCCGGCTCGGCTCGCGGCCCAGCGCGCGGTCCCACGCCTCGCGCAGCTCGCCCAGGCTGAGCGCGTCGACGATCCACGGCACGAGCGGCCGGTCGGTGTCGGCGGGCACGAGCACGCGGTAGGTGAGCTCCTCGTCGGCGTGCAGGTCGAGGATGTGGCGGACGTCGGCGTCGGCGAGCGTGTCCTCGGTGAGGACCAGGATGGTGTCGGTCACGCGCCCGAGCCTACGGGCGCGCCCGCCGCGTCGCCGGTCGCGGCGTCGCCGTCCGCGACCGTGCCCGGCGCGCCGCGGCCGGACCGGGCCGCGGCGAGGTCCCAGCGCGCCAGCAGCGTCCCGTCGGCGTGCAGGAGGTGCCGCAGGCGCGCACCCGCCGGCGGGTCGGGCCGGTACGCGCCGTGCAGGAGCCCCGGCGCGCCCGGGCCCGCGAGCAGCGGGGTGGTCGTCAGGCACAGCTCGTCGACGAGCCCGGCGGCGAGCAGGTCGCCGAGCAGCGCCGGGCCGCCCTCCGTGAGCACGTGCCGCAGCCCGCGCGCACCCAGCGCGGAGAGCGCCGCGGCCAGGTCCAGCTCGCCGTCCCGCGCCGGCACGGCGAGCACGCGGTCCGCGCCGACGGCGCGCGTCGCGGCGTCCCGCCCCTCGGGGCCGGTGACGACGAACGGCGGGTGCCCGCCGGGCCGCACGTCGGCGGGCACGTCGCCGCGGCGGGTCACGACCGCCAGCGCGACGTCCGGGGCGCGGCCCAGCGCGGCGCGCGCGTCGCGCAAGTGGTCGGCCACCGGGATCTCGCGGTAGCCCTCGGCGCGGACCGTCCCGGCGCCCACGAGCACGACGTCCGCCAGCGCGCGCAGCACGCGGAACAGCCGCCGGTCGGCCGGGCTGCTGATGGACGCCGAGCGTCCGTCCGGCCCGACCCCGCCGCCGTCGAGCGTGCCGACCATGTTGGCCCGCACGTGCGGCCGCCCCGGGTGCTCCGCGTCGGCGAACAGCGCGAGCAGGTCGGGCTCGCCGTCCCGCGGGGGCAGGACGCCGGCGCGGTCGCGGGGGAGCAGGAGGTCGTAGGTGGGCGGCACGCCGTCAGGCTAGGGGGTCGCCGCCGCGGGGACGCCGCCGAGGACCTCGGCGAGCGCCGCGACGTGGCCGACGACCACGACGGCGGGGTTGCGCACGCCGACCTGCGCGGCGCGGGCCGCGATGTCGGCGACCGTCCCGAGCGTCGTCCGCTGCGTGGGCAGCGTGCCGTCCTCCACGACGGCGACGGGCGTCGCCGGGTCGAGGCCGTGCCCGCGCAGGCGGTCCATGTGGTCGCCGATGCGGGCCACGCCCATGAGCAGCACGAGCGTGCCCTCCAGGCGGGCGAGCGTCTCCCAGTCGGTCGCGGCGTCGTGCGCCGACACGATCGTCACCTGGCGTGCGACGTGGCGGTGCGTCACGGGCACGCCCGCGGCCGCGGGCACGGCGATCGCGCTCGTCACGCCGGGGACGACCTCGACGTCCACGCCGGCCTCGCGGCAGGCCTGGAGCTCCTCGCCGCCGCGGCCGAGGACGAACGGGTCGCCGCCCTTGAGCCGCACGACCCGCTGCCCGGCCTGCGCGCGCTCGACGAGCAGGCGGTTGATCTCGTCCTGGGTCAGCGTGTGCGCGTGCGGCGCCTTGCCCGCCTCGACCACCTCGACCCCGGTCTCGAGCTCCTCGAGCAGCGCCCGCGGCGCGAGGCGGTCGACGACGACGACGTCGGCCTCGGCGAGCGCGCGGCGGCCGCGTGTCGTGATGAGCCCCGGGTCGCCGGGCCCGCCGCCGACGAGCGACACGCGGCCGGGGCCGGCCCGGTGGCGGCG
>NZ_JBFTEP010000174.1:0-6273 GCF_047229365.1 Cellulomonas pasadenensis
ACGCGACGTGCTGGCCGGGCAGGCCGCCCTCGCAGGTGTGGTTGTAGACGACGTCGAGCAGCACCTCGAGGCCCGCCTCGTGCAGCGCGTGCACCGCGCCGCGGACCTCGTCGAGGACCGCCGCCGGCCCGGCGGCGCGTGCCGCAGGGCTCGCGTACGCCGCGTGCGGCGCGAAGAAGCCGAGCGTGCTGTAGCCCCAGTAGTTCGTCAGGCCCTTCTCGACGAGGTGCGGCTCGGACGTGAACGCGTGCACGGGCAGCAGCTCGAGCGCCGTCACGCCGAGGCCGAGCAGGTGGTCGAGCACCGCGGGGTGGGCGAGCGCCGCGTACGTGCCGCGCAGCTCGGGCGGCACGGCGGGGTGCAGGTGCGTGAGCCCCTTGACGTGGGCCTCGTAGACGACGGTGCGGTCCCACGGCGTCCACGGGCGGTTCGCCGCCGGGTCCGGGCCCGGCAGGTCCCGCGTGTCGACGACGACGCCGTGCGGCACGTGCGCCGCGGAGTCCCGCGGGTCCGGCGGCCCGTACGGGTCGCCGGCGAGGTCGTCGCCCACCACGTGCCCGTACGTGGGCGGCCCGTAGGTCATCTCCCCGACGAGCCCGCGGGCGTACGGGTCGACGAGCAGCTTGGCCGGGTTGTACCGCAGGCCGTGCGCGGGCTCCCAGCGGCCGTGCGCGCGCAGCCCGTACCGCTGCCCGGGCCGCACGCCGGGCACGGACGCCGTCCACACGCCGAGGCGCGGCCCCGCGAGCGGGACGCGGCGCTCGGTCGGCGCGTCCGCGGGGCCGTCGAGCAGGCACAGCTCCACGGCCGTCGCGTGCGGGGCCAGCACGGCCACGTCGACGCCGGCGTCCGTGACGTGGACGCCCAGCCGGTACGGCCGCGTCGCGGCGCCGGGGTTCGGGGGAGCGCTCACACGTCCATGGTGCCAGGACGTGCGTCCGGGTGGCCGCCCGGACGGGCACGACCGGTGCCGCTGCCCACGGAGCGGTCACCGCGTCCCGGCGCGCGGGTCGGCGGTAACGTTCGGCGCGTGAGGATCGTCGTCTGCGTGAAGTTCGTCCCGGACATCCAGTCGGACCGGCAGCTCGGTCCCGACGGCCGCGTCGTGCGGGACGGGGGCGACGGGACCCTCAACGAGCTCGACGAGAACGCCGTCGAGGCCGCCCTGACGCTCGTCGAGGAGCACGGCGGCGAGGTGGTCGTGGTCACGGTCGGCCCCGACGACGCCGTCGACGCCGTGCGCAAGGGCCTGCAGATGGGCGCCGACGCGGCCGTGCACGTGCGCGACGACGCGGCCGCCGGCTCGGACGCCCTCGGCACCGCCGCGGTGCTGGCCGCGGCCGTGCGGCACCTGTCCGCCACGTCGCCCGTCGACCTCGTGGTCACCGGCATGGCGGGCCTCGACGGGCTGACGTCGCTGCTGCCGACCGCGCTCGCGGAGCACCTCGACCTGCCCGCGCTGCCGCTCGCGGCCGAGCTCGCCGTCGACCCCGGCGCGGGCACCGTCACCGTGACGCGCAACCTCGACCACGCGTCGGAGACGCTCACCGCCGCCCTGCCGGCGCTCGTGTCCGTCACGGACCAGATCAACGAGCCGCGGTACCCGAACTTCAAGGGCATCATGGCCGCCCGCAAGAAGCCGGTGGAGACCCTCGCGCTCGCCGACCTGGGCGTGGACCCCGCGACCGTCGGCCTCGCCGGCGCCCGCACGCAGGTGCTCGAGGCCGCGCCGCGCCCGCCGCGCGAGGACCGGGTGCTCGTCAACGACACCGGCGACGCGGGCGCGCGGCTCGCCGCCTGGCTCGTCGACCGCCGGCTCGTCTGAGCCCGCGCGGCCGCCCCGCACCACCGTCACCCCGCGACCGAACCCCGAGGACACCGACGTGACCGCCACCCCCGTGCTCGTCCTGCTCGACCACGCCGCCGACGGCACGCTGCGCCCGCCGGTGCGCGAGCTGCTGACGCTCGCGCGCACGCTCGCCGACGGCGCCCCCGTCGAGGGCGTCTGGGCCGGCACGCTCGACACGGCGGCCGCGCTGCCGGTGCTCGGCGCGCAGGGCGTCACGACCGTGCACCGGCTCGTCACCGACGCGGACCTGCACCTGTCGGCCGTCGTCGCCGACGGGGTCGTGCAGGTGCTCGGCGCGACGGGGGCGACGCTGCTGCTGGCCGTGTCGTCGTTCGAGAACAAGGAGACGCTCGCGCGCGTCGCGGTCCGCACGGGCGCGGGCGTCGTCACGGACGCCGACGGCGTGACGGTCGAGGACGGCCGCGTCGTGACCCACAAGACCGTGCTCGCGGGCACCTGGACGACGCGCTGCGCCGTCACCGCGCCCGTGGCGCTGGTGACCGTCAAGGCGAACTCGGTCGCGGCGGAGGACGTCGCGACGCCGACGCAGCCGGCGCTCGCCGAGCACGCCGTGGACGTCTCCGAGGCGTCGCGCCGCGTGCGGCTGGTCGAGCGCACCGAGCGCGCGGACTCCGGGCGGCCCGACCTGGGCTCGGCGCACGTCGTCGTCGTCGGCGGCCGCGGGACCGAGGGCGACTTCGGCCCCGTCGAGGAGCTCGCCGACGTGCTCGGCGGCGCGGTCGGCGCGACGCGCGTCGCCACGGACGAGGGGTGGATCGGCCACGACGCCCAGATCGGCCAGACCGGCGTCACCATCTCGCCGCGCCTGTACATCGGCGCGGGCGTCTCGGGCGCCGTCCACCACCGCGGCGGCATGCAGGCGTCCGGCACCGTCGTCGCGGTCAACTCCGACCCGGACGCGCCGATCTTCGAGATCGCCGACTTCGGCGTCGTCGGGGACCTGTTCACCGTCCTGCCGCAGGCCGCCGCGGAGCTGCGCCGGCTGCAGGGCTGACGCCTCCGGCGCCGGGGCGCAGGTCAGGTCAGGTCGCGCAGCCAGCGCAGCGTGGCCGCCGCCTGCGCGGCCTGGAACCGGCGCAGGTTCGGGATCCCCGGGGGCGCCGGCTGGCCCGACGCCCACGCGAAGTAGCCCGCCAGGCCGGTGAGGCCGGCCCGCAGGTCGGACGGCGTCACACCGTCGGACACGGGCCGCTCCGCGAAGATCCGTGCCGGGTCGCCGCCGCCCTGCAGCGCGACGCTCGGCAGCATGAACGCCAGGTCGAGCCACGGCGCGCCGACCGACGCGTGGGGCCAGTCGATGAGCCACACGCGGCCGTGCCCGTCCTCGACCATGACGTTGTCCGCGCGCAGGTCGCCGTGCACGAGGCTGTCGCCCGCGCACACGCGCAGCGCGTCCTGCTCGAACCGCACGAGGTCGTCGAGGTGGTCGAGCGCCCAGCGGCCCGGCTCGCCCACGCCCGCGACGATCTCGCCGCGGTGCTGCGGCGCGACGCGGTGCAGCGACCGCCAGCCGGTGAAGTCGTGCGCGAGCTGGTCGTCGGTGCGCGGCAGGTCGTGACCCGGCAGCGGCTCGGCGTCCGTGAGCGCGTCGACGGCGGCGAGGACGAGCTGCAGGTCGTCGGTGCGCCACGGGAGCTCGGGCTGGCGGCCCTGCACGGCGTCGAAGCCGAGGATCACCCACTCGCCGTCGTCGTCCCACCAGCGCAGGCGGGGCGCGGGCACCTCCGGCGGGAGCGCGCGGGCGGCGCGGATCTCGGCGCGGGCGAGGTCGGGCGACTCGGGGTTCTGGTCGGGGGAGACGGCCTTGACGAACACCGCGCGGCCGTCGGTCAGCTCGAGCACGGCCACGAAACCGGGGGAGAACCCGCTGGTCGGCGTCGACTCCGCGGTGACGCGAGCGCCCGCGAGCGTCTGGATGCGCTCCCGCACGTGGCGGGGGAGGTCGCGCCAGTCGAGCCGCTGGCCGCCGAAGGCGAGCGGAAGCGCGATGACGTCGTCGGCACTCACGCGCACATCCTGCCAGCAACAGCCCGCACGGCACGGGTGAACGTCCGTCCTGACCGCCTCGTGCGCAGGTCCTTCGCAGGACGTCCCCACGCCGGGTCGGCACGCCCGGGCCCGCGCCTTCGTGCGGGGCAGGCGGCCCGCGCGGGCGGACCCTCGCGGGAGGGTTCGTAGACTGACCGGGTGAGCGTTCCCCGCCCGCGCGCGGCCTACCTGGACCACGCGTCCACCACACCGATGCTGCCCGCGGCCGTCGAGGCGCTCACGGCCGCGCTCGCGCACGTCGGGAACCCGTCCTCGCTGCACACCGCGGGCCGCGCCGCCCGCCGGACCGTCGAGGAGGCGCGCGAGCGCCTCGCGGCGTCGCTGGGCGCGCGGCCGAGCGAGGTCGTGTGGACCGCGGGCGGCACGGAGGCCGACAACCTCGCGGTCAAGGGCCTGTTCTGGGCGCGGCGCACCGAGGACCCCGCGCGCCGGCGCCTGCTCGTCTCGGCGGTCGAGCACCACGCCGTCCTCGACCCGGCGTTCTGGATGGCGGAGCACGCGGGCGCCGAGCTCGTCCTGCTCCCCGTGGACGCCGACGGGGTCGTCGAGGTGGAGGCGCTGCGCGAGGAGCTGGAGCGCCACCCGGACGCCGCGGCGCTCGTGTCGGTGATGTGGGCGAACAACGAGGTCGGGGCGGTGCAGCCGGTCGAGGAGGTCGTCGCGCTCGCGCACCGGCACGGCGTGCCCGTGCACGTCGACGCGGTGCAGGCCGTGGGCCAGGTGCCGGTGGACCTGGCGGCGTCGGGCGTGGACGCGCTCACGGTGAGCGGGCACAAGGTCGGCGGGCCGGGCTCCGCCGGTGCCCTGCTCGTGCGCCGGGGGCTCGACCTGACGCCCGTGCTGCACGGCGGCGGCCAGGAGCGGGGCGTGCGGTCCGGCACCCTCGACGCGCCGCTGCTGGCGTCGTTCGCGGTGGCCGTCGAGGCGGCGGTCGCCGACCGCGCGGAGCACGCGGCACGGGTCGGGGCGCTGCGCGACGACCTGGTGCGGCGCGTGCTCGACGCGGTGCCGGGCGCCGTCCTGCGGGGCCCCGCCGACGCCGGGCGCCGCGTGCCCGCGGACGGGACCCGCCGCCTGCCGGCCAACGCGCACCTGACGTTCGCGGGCTGCGAGGGCGACTCCCTGCTGTACCTGCTCGACGCGGCGGGCGTCGAGGCGTCCACCGGGTCGGCGTGCCAGGCGGGCGTGCCCCGCCCCTCGCACGTGCTGCTCGCCATGGGCGTCGGCGAGGACGACGCGCGCGGCGCGCTGCGGTTCAGCCTCGGGCGCACGTCGACGGCCGCCGACGTCGACGCGGTGCTCGACGTGCTGCCCGGCGCCGTCGAGCGCGCCCGCGCGGCCGGCCTGACGTCGGTGGGCGTCTGATGCGGGTGCTGGCCGCCCTGTCCGGGGGCGTCGACTCCGCCGTCGCCGCCGCGCGTGCCGTGGACGCCGGGCACGACGTCGTCGGTGTGCACATGGCGCTGTCCCGCACGCCCGCGCAGGAGCGCACCGGGTCGCGCGGGTGCTGCTCGATCGAGGACGCCGGCGACGCGCGGCGGGCGGCCGACGTGCTCGGCATCCCGTACTACGTGTGGGACATGTCGGAGCGGTTCGAGCGGACGGTCGTCGCGGACTTCCTCGCCGAGTACGCCGCCGGCCGCACGCCCAACCCGTGCGTGCGCTGCAACGAGCACGTGAAGTTCGCGGCGCTGCTCGACAAGGCGCTGGCGCTCGGCTTCGACGCCGTGTGCACGGGCCACTACGCGCGCGTCGTGACGCACGACGACGGCCGCCGCGAGCTGCACCGCGCGGCCGACGCCGCGAAGGACCAGTCCTACGTGCTCGCCGTCATGGGGCCGGACCGCCTCGCGCGGTCGCTGTTCCCGCTGGGCGACGCGCCGTCGAAGGCCCACGTGCGCGCCGAGGCCGCGGCCCGCGGGCTGTCCGTGTCGGCCAAGCCGGACTCCTACGACATCTGCTTCGTGGCCGACGGCGACACGCAGGGGTTCCTGCGCGACCGGCTCGGGTCGCAGCCGGGGGAGGTCGTCGACGAGACCGGCGCGGTCGTCGGCAGCCACGACGGCGCGTACGCGTACACGGTGGGGCAGCGGCGCGGGCTCGCGCTCGGGCGGCCGGCGCCGGACGGGCGGCCCCGGTACGTGCTGAGCGTCGAGCCGGTGCAGCGGCGGGTCGTCGTGGGGCCGGCCGAGCGGCTCGAGGTCGCGCGGGTGACGGCCGACGAGGCGGTCTGGTACGGCGCGGTGCCGGTGCCGGGCACCGCGTGCACGGTGCAGGTGCGGGCGCACGGCGCGCCCGTGGCGGCGCGCGTGCGCGCGGCGGACGACGGGACGGTGACGGTGGACGTGGGTGCG
>NZ_JBFTEP010000175.1:0-6140 GCF_047229365.1 Cellulomonas pasadenensis
TCGGCAGGTCGGTCACCACGACCGGGCTGCCCTCGGCGATCGGGCCGGCGTAGACCTGGCGCAGCGTCGCCTCGGCCTTGGCCGAGACCCCACCCAGCACGATCCGGTCCGGGTGCAGCGTGTCCGCCACGGCCTTGCCCTCGCGCAGGAACTCCGGGTTCCACACGAGCTCGGCCTCCACACCCGCGGGGGCCTCCTTCGCGACCAGCTCACGCAGGCGGGCCGCGGTACCGACGGGGACGGTCGACTTGCCGACGATGACGGCGTCCTTGGTCAGGTGCCGTGCGATCGCCGTCGTCGCGGCCTCGACGAACCGCAGGTCCGCCGCGTGCGACGTGCGCTGCTGCGGGGTGCCCACGCACACGAAGTGCACATCACCCTGGCTGACGGCGGACGCGACGTCCGTCGTGAACCGCAGCCGACCCGTGGCCAGGTTCTTCTCCAGCAGCTCCGGCAGCCCAGGCTCGAAGAACGGGACCTTCCCGGCCTGCAGCGCGTCCACCTTCGACTGGTCGGTGTCCACGCCCGTCACGTCGAAACCCAGCTCGGCCATCGCGACCGCGTGGGTTGCACCGAGGTAACCGGTGCCCAGCACGGTGATGCGCAGCGGGGCGGCGGGGGTGGCGCCGGCGGCCTCGGCGGCCGGGCGGGTCGTGCGGGGGGCCTTCGTCTCGGCCATGTGCGTGCTCCGTGTGTCTGTGTCGTGGGGGGCGGGCGCGGCGGGCGCGCCGGCGCCGGGGGTGCGAGGGGCGGTCATCGGGTGCGCGTCACGGTCGGGCGCGGCGTGGGGGCCGGACCGTCCGTGCGGGTCGGGGCGACCGGGCCCGACGTCGCCGCCGGGGCGGGCGTCGTCGGTGCCGGTGCCGGCGTGGGCGTCGGCGGGCCCTGCACCGGGGCGGCGGGCGCCTCGGCCGCGGGGGCCGGTGCCGGCGCGGGAGCCGGAGCCGGCTCGGCCGCCGGTGCGGGAGCCGGGGCCGGTGCCGGTGCCGGTGCAGCCAGGGTGGCGGCCGTGGCGGCCGCGGAGAACGCGGCCGTCCCCGGCACGAAGCCCGCTGCGGGGTCGTGGATCCCGGCGACGAACGCCGCGAGCGAGTCCGCGCGGGAGGTGATCCGCCAGTCGTTGGTGACGCGCTCGCCACCGCTGATCGTGGTCACCGAGTGGTGGAACCAGGCGAGACCCACGACGTCGTTGTTCTCCGGCCGTGCCAGCGCGTCGAACAGGTCGGTGACCCACGCCGGCTTGTCGCCGCCGCTCTCGGACGCGCCGATCTCCGCGAGGAGGACCGGCTTCGAGGTGATCGCGCGCAGCTGGCCGAGCGTCGCACCGAACGTCCAGTCGAACGTCGGCGACTGGCCCTCGGCGTAGGGCGGGCGGTAGTAGCCCGACATGCCGACCCAGTCGACGTACTCGTCACCGGGGTACAGGCTCCGCGTGTACTCCAGCGGCTTGTTCACCGCCGGCAGGTTGTTGACGATGTTCGGCGCCCACACCCAGATGACGTGGGCGTTCGCGCCCTCCGCCTCGAAGATGTCGTGCACGTGACGCCACATCTTGACGAAGTCGCCGGGGCGGTTGCCGTTGATGGCGACGCCCTTGCTGCCCTGCTCGGCCCACGGGTACCAGGACCCGTTCATCTCGTGGTTGAGACGGATGGCCATGGGCAGGCCCAGGTCCGCGATCTCGCGGGCGTACTGGTGCAGGTACTCGTCGAACGCGCCGTCGATGATCCGGGGCAGCGAGTACGCCGGGTCCTCGACCTGGTTGTTGGCCGCGGTCATGGGACGCGACTCCCACGTGAGCAGGGGCAGCATGCCCTTGTCCCACGAACGGGTGACGGCGTCGGGACGGAACGGGGTGTCCCAGCCCTGGAAGTAGCCGGCGAGGTGCGGCTGGACGCCGACCTGCGCCGCCACGTCGTCGACCTCGGCCCAGTTGAACGGCGACTGGGCGGTGTAGAGGCCGAAGTAGCGGTCCTCCGGCTGGAGCAGGCTCGCGAGGGACGGCGCGGTCGGCTTGACGGGCTGGTTCGCGGCCTCGCGGGCGGCCCTGGCGGCGGCCGCCGCGTCGGCGGCCTGTCGAGCCACGGACTCACGGATCGCGGCACCCTCGGCGGCGCCCCGCGCGGCGGCGAGCCGACGCTCGAGGGCGGCCTTCTGCTGACCGCGGGCCGCGGCGGCGGCGCGCTCCTTGGCGGCCTTGTCGCGGCCGGACTGCGCCGCGGCGGCACGCTCCGCGGCCGCCTTCTCACGGCCGGCGGCCGCAGCCGCCTCGCGCTCCTGCGCGGCCTTCTCCTTGCCGCGCTCGGCGGCGGCGGAGCGCTCGGCGCGGGCCTTCGCCTGGCCGCGCTCGATCGCGGAGAGCTCGTCCTCGCGGTCCGCGAGGACCGCCTCGAGGTCGGCGACCTGGCGCTCGAGCTCCAGCTCGGCCTTGGTCTTGGGGGTGCCCGGCGTCGCGCCCGAGGGGCTCAGCCAGACGATCCCGGTGACGACACCGAGCGCGAGCGCGGTGACGAGGGCGCCGAGCCGGGCCGCGAAGCCCAGCCGGCCGGTCATGGTCCACCAGTGCTTGCCGGTGCGCTCAGACATAGAACACCGCCATGAGTGCGAACATCACGATCCCGATCGCGTAGGGGACGAGGGCCAGGAGGTTGCGCCGGCGGCGGGTCGGGGCGACCTCGCGCGTCCGGGTGCGCTGGCTGGTCGTGCTGCGCAGCGCGAGGCGGCCGTCACCGGCGGTGCCGGGGCCGCCCACGGCGACCGGCGTGCCGCCGGCGACCGGGGCGCGGTCGCGGTCGACCAGGTCGACCGGGGCGTCGCCGGAGGTGCTCTCCAGCTCGGCCAGCGGGTCGTCGCCGACGGTGTCCTCCTGGCCCGCGGTGTACGCGCCGGCCCGGGTGCCCCAGCCGGCCACGTGGGCCATGCGGAAGAACCCGATCAGCCGGATCGGCATGAGGAACAGCGTCGAGACGATGATGAAGACGGGCAGGCGGAAGAAGTCGGACGGCTTCTCCTGCAGGTGCCGGATCTGGCGGATCGCCATCGACAGCACCGAGGACACGATCATCAGGCCGACGACCCACGCCCAGCCGTGCAGACCGGCGCTGCCGGTGAGGATCGCCTCGTAGAGGTTCACGCCCGTGCCGGAGGCGGCCCGGTAGACCCAGCCCGCGAGCGTCCCGAAGAGCAGGAACGGCAGGATGATGTCGGTCAGGAAGAAGATCGCGAGGACCGGCGCGTGGCCGAGCATCCAGGGCAGCATGCGCAGCGTGTTGTACTGCGAGCCGCGCGACCAGCGCAGCTGCTGCTTGAAGAGCTTGCGCACCTGCAGCGGGGCGTCGGTGTAGACGAGGCTCGTGTACTGGTAGACCGTGCGGTAGCCGGCCTTGAGCGTGAGGTTCGTCAGGGTGCGGTCGTCGGAGACCTCGAGGAACACGCCGAGGAACTTCTCGTGCATGAACTTGTCCATGACCTGCATGAGGATGCGGCGGCGGAACGCGATCGTCCGGCCGGGCAGGCAGCCGATCTGGCCGAGCACCGACTGCGCGGGCATCGAGTAGAGGGCGCGGGTGTTCTCGAGCCAGTCCGCCCAGCGGGTGATCCAGGAGCGCTCGGGCTCGAGGATGCGCTGGCGGGTGGTGACGCCGCCGACCGAGGGGTCCGCGAACGGCTTGACCAGCTCGGGCAGCGTGCCGTCGGTCCAGACCGTGTCGGAGTCGACGAGCACCGTGATCTCGCCGCGCGACATCTCGGTGCCGATCTTGACGGCGTTGCGCTTGCCCGGGATCGGGGTGTGCACGCGCTGCACGACCGGGCCGAACTCGTCGCACACCGACTCGAGGCCGGGGTTCGGCGCGCCGTTGATGACGACGATGACCTCGTCCGGCTGCTGGTCGACGATGCGCTGGAGCACGTCGCGGAACAGGTCGAGCGGCTCGTCGACGACCGGGATGACCACGGACGTCGTGACGTCGTAGGGCGCGGTCACGGGGCGGTAGCGCCGGGACAGCACCACCTTGAGGATCCAGAGGGCCCAGACGAGAGCCGAGAACACCGCGAAGAGGTAGACCTCGTGGTGGGGGCCCTCGATCATGTGCCGCATCTGCAGGATGAAGATGAACAAGTCGAAGCTCCTGGAGAACCGGGCGGATCGCGGGTTCGGCTGGGGCGTCGTCGGCGCAGCCGCTGGACGCGCGGGCCCGCTGGTAGCGGCCAGGCGTCGGGACGTGTGCGGCGTGAGCCGCGGAGGACCGAGGAGCTGGGCGGGCGACCGGCGACCGGTCCGTCCTCGCCGCGGTGCCGCGCGCCGCTGGGTGCGTCGCCGTCTCGTCGGTGGTACGAGGATGCACGCCCGAACGAGTGATCACAAATTCGTATAAGTCATGGTTTGGTCAACGACCGGATCGGACATATGTCCACGACAACCGGGACAGATGCGGTCATCGCGCAGGTCAAAGCCACCCTCGTACGATTGTCCAGATCGCCCGAATGGCGCACGCTGTGGTGACGGACGTCTCAGCCGTTCGAGACGCCCGTCATGACTGCTGAATGATCAGCGGTCGATCAGCATGTCGCTATAGCCGTCGTGCGACTCGACGAAGCTCCGCACGAACGGGCACTGCGGCACCACCCGGGCCCCCTGTGCGCGCAGCGCGTCGAGCGTCTGCCGCACCAGCGACGTGCCGATCCCGTGGCCCTCCGCGTCCGGGTCCACCTCGGTGTGGGTGAGGACGACGTCGTCCCCCCGTCGCTCGTACGCCACGACGCCGAGCAGGGCCCCGTCGGGCGAGCGGCCCTCGAAGCGGTGCGCGTCGGCCACGTCCGTCACGACGACATCGGTCATGCCGCGATCATGGCCGACCCCGCACGCCCCCGCACGTCGCGCCGGTGCCGCCGGTGTCGGCGCCGGGTGCGAGAGTGGACGCATGCTGCAGACCTACCGGGACGTCCTCGCGCGCCCCGGCGCGCTCGGGTTCTCGTCCACCGGTGTGGTCGCCCGCCTGCCCATGTCCATGGTGGGCATCGGCATCGTGCTCATGGTGGAGGCCCTGTACGGGTCGTACGGGCTGGCCGGGCGGGTGTCCGCCGTCTTCGTCGTCGCGCAGGCCGTCTGCTCGCCGCAGATCGCGCGGCTGGTCGACCGCCACGGGCAGGCGCGCGTCATGCGGCCCGCCGTCCTCGTCTCCGCGGCCGGCATCGTGCTGCTCGTCGTGGCCGCGACGTCGCGCGCGCACCCCGGGTGGCTGTACGTGTCCGCCGTGCTGGCAGGAGCGACGATCGGGTCGTTCGGCGCGCTCGTGCGGGCGCGGTGGACGCACGCGCTCGGCGACGACCCGCGCCGCGTGCACACCGCCTTCTCGCTCGAGTCGGCGCTCGACGAGCTCGTGTTCGTCGTCGGGCCCGTGCTCGCCACGCTGCTCGCCACGTCCGTCGCGCCCGCCGCGGGCCTCGTCGTCCCGGTCGTCGCGATGGTGCTCGGCGGCCTCGCCTTCCTCGCGCAGCGCCGCACCGAGCCGCCCGCCACCGGCACGCTGCCCGCCGCCGACCGGCCGCGCGGGAGCGTGCTGCGCTCCCCCGGCATGGTCGTGCTCGTCGTCGTCTTCGTCGCCATGGGCGCGATCTTCGGCGCGACCGACGTGTCCACGGTCGCGTTCGCCGAGGAGGTCGGGCGGCCCGGGCTCGCCGGGCCGGTGCTGGCCGTGTTCGCCCTCGGCTCGCTGCTCTCGGGCCTGCTCTACGGCGCGCGGCACTGGACGTCGCCCCTGCACCGGCGGTTCGCGCTCGGGGTCATCGCGCTCGCCGTCGGCGTGTGCGCGTTCTTCCTCGCCGAGTCCCTCGCCGTGCTGGCCGTCGTCATGTTCGTCGTCGGTTTCGCGATCGCCCCGTCGCTCGTCAACGGCAACGCGCTCGTGCAGGGGCTCGTGCCCGCCGGGCGCCTCACGGAGGGCCTGACGTGGGTCAGCACCGCGCTCGGCGTCGGGGTGTCGGTCGGCTCGTCCGTCGCCGGCACGCGGATCGACGCCGGCGGTGCGCACGCTGGGTTCCTCGTCGTCGTGGTCTCCGGCGCGGCGGCGCTCGTCGCGACGCTCGTCGCGCTGCCCGTCCTCCGGCCCCGGCCCGACGCGGCGGCGGCGCACGACGGC
>NZ_JBFTEP010000176.1:0-6131 GCF_047229365.1 Cellulomonas pasadenensis
GCCGCGCGGCGACGCGGGCGGCGGCGTCCGCGCCGAGCAGCGCGCCCACCTCGTCGCCGTGCAGCATCCGCCAGCCGTCGGCCTGGGGCGTCTGCGGGGCACCGGGCACGCGCGAGCGCGTGTCGACGAGCGCGACGGCGCAGCGGTCGGCGTCGGGGTCGAGCGCGACCACGACGTCCGCCCGCTCGACGCTCGCGCGGGCCAGCGCCAGGTCGATCGCGCCCGGCTCCTCGGGGTTGGGGAACGCGACGGTGGGGAACGCGGGGTCGGGGTCGGCCTGTTCCGGCACGACGTGGACGTCCGTGAAGCCCGCGCGCGCGAGGACGTCGAGCGCGACGGCGCCCCCGACCCCGTGCAGGGGCGTCAGCACGACCCGCAGCGCGCCGCGCCGGCGGGCCGCGTCCCCGTCCGGCGCGTCGACGACGGCGGCGGCCTGCGCGGCGTACGCCGTCACGACGTCCTCGCCGAGCACGGTCCAGCCGCTCCCGGCACGCGGCACCGACGCGACCGACGGCACGCGCGCGATCTCCGCCGCGATGGCGGCGTCCGCCGGCGGCACGATCTGGGCGCCCTGCCCGGCGTCCGTGACGACGCGACCGCCCAGGTACACCTTGTAGCCGTTGTCCCGCGGCGGGTTGTGCGACGCGGTCACCATGACGCCCGCGTCGGCGTCGAGGCGGCGCACCGCCGCGGCCAGCACGGGGGTCGGCAGGGGCCGCGGCAGCAGCAGCACCTCGATGCCGACGGCGGTCATGACGGCGGCCGTGTCGACCGCGAAGACGTCGGAGTTGCGGCGGGCGTCGTAGCCGACGACGACGCGCGGGGGACGGGCGTCGCCCTCGAGCTCGCCGAGCAGGTGCGCCGCGAGGCCCGCGGCGGCGCGGACGACGACGGCCCGGTTCATGCGGTGCGGCCCGCCGCCGAGCTCGCCGCGCAGCCCGGCGGTGCCGAACTGCAGGAGACCGGAGAACCGGTCCGCGAGGTCGGTGCGGGCCCGCGCGGCCTGGTCCACCGCCTGCCGCTCCTCCGGGTCCAGGGCCGGGGCGTCGGGGTCGTGCACCTCCGAGCCGGGCGGGCGCTCGCGGCCGGCGCGCAGCAGTGCGGTCAGCTCCTCGGCGGTCTCGGGGTCGGGGTCGTCGGCGACCCACGCCTCGACGCGCTGCTGCAGCTCGGTCCAGCGGTCCGCCCCGGCGTGGTCCTGCTGCCCCGGCGCGGGGGCGCGGGTCGCGCCGCGGGGCGCGTGCTCGGGCGCGCCGCCGGCGCGGACGTCACGGGGGTCGTTCTCGGTGCTCACCCGTCCAACGTACTGGCCGGTACCGGGTGGGGCGCGCGACCCCCGCATCCCGCGGGCGGCACCGGCCCGGCGCCGCCCGCGGGGTCGGTCGGAGGGGCGTGGTCAGAGCCGGCGCACGACGTCCGCGAGCAGGGCGCTGATGCGCGGGCCGGCCGCGCGCCCGGCCTCGAGGACCTCCTCGTGCGCGAGCGGCTCGGGGCTGATGCCCGCGGCGAGGTTCGTCACGAGCGAGATGCCCAGCACCTCGAGCCCGGCGTGCCGCGCGGCGATCGCCTCGAGGGTCGTCGACATGCCGACGAGGTCGCCGCCCAGCCGTCCCGCCATCGTCACCTCGGCCGGCGTCTCGTAGTGCGGCCCGCGGAACTGCACGTACACGCCCTCGTCGAGGGACGCGTCGACCTCGCGCGCGACCGCGCGCAGCCGGGCCGAGTACAGGTCGGTGAGGTCGACGAACGTCGCGCCCTCGAGCGGCGACGTCGCGGTGAGGTTGAGGTGGTCGCTGATGAGCACCGGCGTGCCCGGGCCCCAGGCGGGGTTCAGCCCGCCGCAGCCGTTGGTGAGGACGACGGTCGACGCGCCGGCCGCGGCGGCGGTGCGCACGCCGTGCACGACGCGCCGCACGCCGCGCCCCTCGTACAGGTGGGTGCGCGACCCGAGGACGAGCGCGAACCGCTCCGGGCGGTCGTCGGTGCCCGCGACGCGCACGGAGCGCAGCGTGCCGACGTGGCCCAGGACGGCCGGGGCGGAGAAGCCCGGTACCTCGTGGCTGGGGACCTCGGCGACCGTCTCGCCGAGCAGGTCGGCGGCACCGCCCCAGCCGGACCCGAGCACGAGCGCGACGTCGTGCCGCGCGACGCCCGTGCGCTCCGCGAGCACCGCGGCGGCGTGGCGGGCGACCTCGAACGGGTCGGTCGCCGGGTCGTCGAGGTCGGGCACCGCGCCGGGTGCGCGGTCGGGGGCGGTCAGGTCGCGGTCCGCGTCGGTCATGGCGCCCAGGCTAGCCGCGGCGCGGCGGCGGTCCCGCGCGCGTGCGGTACCCCGTCGCGGCGCCGGCCCGGCGTCCCGGTCGGCAGCGGTCGTCCCGTCGGGCAGGATGGAGCCGTGAGCAGCCAGGCGCCCGCCACGTCCACCCCCGCCCAGCCCGACGTCCCCGCCGCCGTCGCGGCGTCGACCGTCCGTCGCGCCGACGACGCACCGCCCGCCGGTCGCGTCGTGGTCGTCGGCGGCGGTCCCGGCGGCTACGAGGCCGCCCTCGTCGCGCGGCGCCTCGGCGCGCAGGTCACGGTCGTCGAGCGCCACGGCCTCGGCGGTTCCGCCGTGCTGACCGACGTCGTCCCGTCGAAGACCCTCATCGCGACGGCCGAGTGGATGACCATCGCGGACCGCGCACCCGAGCTCGGGATCCGGCTGGACCGGCTCGCCGCCGGGCTCGGCCCCGAGGACGACGCGGCGGGCCCCGCCGGCGGGACGGGGTCGGCGGTGCGCGACGCGCTGCACCACCGCATCGACCTCGACGCGGTGAACACGCGCGTCAAGGCGCTCGCCGCGGCGCAGTCCGCCGACATCCGTGCGCGCCTGGAGCGCGAGGGCGTCGACGTCGTCGCGGGCACCGGCCGCCTCCTCGACCCCGAGCACGTGGCCGTCCGCACGCCGGAGGGGCGCGAGCACACCCTCGACGCGGACGTCGTCCTCGTGTCCACCGGCGCGACGCCGCGCGTGCTGCCCGAGGCCCGGCCCGACGGCGAGCGCATCCTCACGTGGACCCAGATGTACAACCTCACGTCGCTGCCCGAGCGGCTGATCGTCGTGGGCTCCGGCGTGACCGGCGCCGAGTTCGCCGGCGCGTACACCTCGCTCGGTGCCGACGTCGTGCTCGTCTCGAGCCGCGACCGGGTGCTGCCGGGCGAGGACCAGGACGCCGCCGAGCTCATCGAGCGGGTGTTCACGCAGCGCGGCATGACGGTGATGTCGCGCTCGCGCGCGTCGGCGGCGCGCCGCACCGCCGACGGCGTCGTCGTGACGCTCGAGGACGGCCGCGAGGTCGAGGGCTCGCACGTGCTGCTCGCCGTCGGCGCCGTCCCGACCACGCGTGACCTCGGCCTCGAGGACGCCGGCGTGCGGCTGACGCCGTCGGGGCACGTCGCCGTCGACAAGGTGTCGCGCACCAACGTGCGCGGCGTCTACGCGGCGGGCGACTGCACCGGCGTGCTGCCGCTCGCGTCGGTGGCGGCGACGCAGGGCCGCATCGCGATGTCGCACGCGCTGGGCGACGCCGTCCGGCCGCTGTCGCTGCGCGGCATCTCCGCCAACATCTTCACCGCGCCGGAGATCGCCACCGTCGGGGAGCCCGAGGGCCGGCTGCGCGAACGCGGCGTCCAGTACCAGGTCAGCATGCTGCCGCTCGCGCGCAACCCCCGCGCCAAGATGCTGGGCGTGCGGGACGGGTTCGTGAAGATCTTCGCGCACGCCGGGACGGGCACGGTGCTCGGCGCCGTCGTCGTCGGCCCGCGCGCGAGCGAGTCGATCTTCCCGCTCACGCTCGCGGTCACGCACCGCCTGACGGCCGACCAGATCGCCGACGCGTCCACCGTGTACCCGTCGATGTCGGGGACGATCGGCGAGGTCGCGCGGATGATGCACCACCGCATCGAGGACTGACCCGCCGGGACGCGCGCGGGCGGGAGGCTCGCGGTCCCGGCGCGGCGACGCGTCAGGGCACGACGACGTACGTGCCCGCGGGCGGCGGCTCGCCGCCCGCCACGGCGACGTGGACGAGCGCGAGCACGAGCGCGGGGAGCAGCAGCAGCCGCACGGGGTTGACCCGCGGGGGGATCCGCACGGGCGCCGACGCGGGCGCCGGTGCCGCGGCACCCCCCACCGGGTCGGGCGTGCGGCGCCGCAGCCCGGCGCCGGCGAGCGCGGCGGCGGCGCACGGCACCAGGAGCGCCGCGGCCGTGCCCCCGGCCGGGTCCAGGGCGACGAGCAGCCACGGGGACAGCACCGCGGCGGCGACGGCGGCGGTCGCCAGCGCCGTGCGCGGCACGCCGGGCGGTGCCGGCCGGTGGGCGCTCAGGGCGCTCGCCAGGACCATGCCGGCCGCCACAAGCCCGGCCGCGGCCGCGACGAGCACCGCCGGCCCGGTGAGCACCGGCACGGCCACCACACCGAGCAGCACGACGGCCGCGGCGGCCACCCGCGCCGCCGGGGGCCACGGGTCCGGGCGCAGCAGGAGCCACACGCCGACGCTGCTGGCGAGCACGAGCACCAGGCCCGCGACGGCCTCGGCGACGCCGGCGGCCGCCGCGACGTGGGACGCGTCCGCGAGGACGAGGTCGAGCACGAGCACCGCCGGCCCCACGACCCACGTCCGGCGCGGCCGGCCCGCCGGCGGGTCGTCGGCGAGGGCGTCCGCGCGCCCGAGCCCCACGGCGGCGGCGACGGCGCTCACGCCGAGCACGACCAGGGCCAGCGCGGGCCCGGGCGGCAGGGCGCCGGCGTCCGCCCCGGGTCCGGTCGCCGCGGACGCACCGCGCAGCCCCGCACCGAGGACGGTCCACAGACCCGCCCCGAGCAGCAGGCCGGTGGCGGCCTGCCGGCCGCCGCCGGGACGCGCGGCCACGTGCACGACGGCGAGCGGCAGCGCCGACAGCGCCGCGACGAGCGCAGCTCCCGTCAGCACGACCGCGAGGCCGCCCGCGGTCAGCAGCGCCGGCACGGCGAGCCCGGCGGCGGCGACCGTGGCGACGAGCACCTGCCGCGGACCCGGGACGCCGGGCACGCCGGGGGCGGGCGTGCGCAGCAGCAGCGCCGCGGCGAGGCCCACCAGCAGCACGACGGCCACGGCGGTGAGGGCCGGCCCGGCGCCGCGGGCCGAGGGCAGGACCCCCGACGACGCCGTGGCGGCCACGAGCACCGTCAGGACCGCGAGCAGCCACGCGCGCGACGGGACGCCGAGGTCGGGCGCGGTGCGGGGCACGGCGGCGGGGTCGGGGGACGTCACGGGGCGTGACGCTACCCGTCAGCCCCGCTCGAGCCGTGCCCGCAACGTCGGCCAGGCGTCCGCGAACGCCGGCAGCAGCGGCCGGTCCGTCACCGCGTCGAGCGGCACCCACGCCACCGCGAGGCTCTCCGCGTCCGTGACGGCGGGCGCGAACGGCGCCAGGACCTCGGCGAGCACGGTGGTGTACGACCAGCCCGGGTGCTCCAGCACGTGCGTGCCCAGGACCCGCACCGCGGCCGCGTCGACGCCGGCCTCCTCGTGCGCCTCGCGCAGCGCGGCCTGCTCGGCCGACTCGCCCTCGGCGCGCGCGCCGCCGGGCAGCGCCCACGTGCCGCCGGCGTCGCTCCACAGGGCGCGGTGCTGCAGCACCACGTCGGCGGGACGACCGGCGGGGTCGCGCCGCACGAGCAGCAGCCCGGCGGCGCCGTGCAGCCCCCAGTGCCGGTGGCCGCAGCCGCACACGACCCACCCGTCGCCGGTGACGTGGTGCCGAGGCGCCTCGTGCCCGTCCGGCCGGGCGTCCCGCGGCACGCCGGCGTCCTGGCCGGTCAGCCGACGATCTCGCAGATCGCGGTGCCGGCGCTCACGCTCGCGCCGACGCCGGCGCTGAGCTGCTGCACCGTGCCGGCGCGGTGCGCGACCAGCGGCTGCTCCATCTTCATCGCCTCGAGGACCACGACGAGGTCGCCCTCGGCGACCTGCGCGCCCTCCGCCACGGCGACCTTGACGATCGTGCCCTGCATCGGTGACGCCAGGGTGGTCCCGTTGCCCCCGGTCCGGGTGGCGCGCGGGCGCGCGGTCCGCCGCGCGCCGCCGCCCGGACGCGCCGGGGTGCCG
>NZ_JBFTEP010000177.1:0-6048 GCF_047229365.1 Cellulomonas pasadenensis
GGTGCCAGGGGCGCGTCGTCGGACGCGGGCGTGCGCGGGCCGCCGCCCGGGAGCGGGGCGTCCGGCGGCGGCGGGACGGTGCCGGACCGGTCGGTGGGCACGGGCGCGTCGGTGGATACGGGCTCGTCGGTGGTCACGCGGACGGGCTCCTCGTCGAGGTGGGGGCGGGGCCGCGACGTGGCGGATCGCCCGGCGCGCGTCGTGCGGGGCCAGTATCGGGGAGACGGACGCCCGTCCGACTCGCCCGTCCGCGTGGCGTCGGCGGCACCGTGGGACGGCCGGGCACGACGACGTACCCCTCGTGCACGTCGCCGAGCACGCGCATGCGCGGGTCGCGCGTGCCCCACAGCCACGCGAGGTGCGCGCACAGGATCGCGTCGACCTCGTCCTCGACCGCCCGCAGCGCGGCGATGCGGTCGGCGCGCCCGACGACCGCACGGATCTCGCGCCACCGCGGGTGCGCGTCGAGGTGCATCGTCGGCCCGCAGACGCGCTCGAGGTGCTCGACGAGCCGGCGCCACGCGTCCGCGAGCGACGCCAGGTCGCGCCCGGGCTTCACCTTGTACGGCAGCACGCGCCCGAGCCCGAACAGCGTGACCATCGCCGGGTGCGGGTACACCTCGACGGCCACGGACGCCGGCCCGTCGGGCGCGGTCGCCGGGTCGACGTCCCACCCGAACCGCTGCGCGAGCGTCCAGCCGCGCGGCGGGTCCATCCACGGCCGCGAGCGGTTGGACGGGTGGGCGCCCGCGTCGTACCGCCCGAACTCCGCGTGCAGCAGCTTCTCCGGCAGGCGCGAGCCCGTCGCGTTCGGGACGACGAGCGGCGCGTCCACCGCGACGACGACGCGCCCGGCCGCGTGCGCCGCGAGCGCGTCCGCGATCTCGTCGTCGGTCCGCACGGTCGCCGAGTGCACGAGCCGCCCCGCCGCGTCCGCGAACGCGATCCCGGTCCGGTTGCGCGTCCCCCAGGCGAGGTCGACCCCGACGTACGTCGTCACCGGCCCAGTCTGCCGACCCACCGTCGACGCCGACGCCCACCTCGTCGGATCCGCGCCGACCTCGTCACGGAAACCCGACGAGGTCGGCGCAAACCGGACGAGCTCGCGGATGCCTTGCCAGAGCGACGCCCCACCGCCGAGCTCGCCGGTCCGACGTCGACCTCGCCTGCCCGACCCGGCGACCTCACCACCGGACCGGCGACGTCGGCGACCGACCGGTCACGTGGGTGCCGGGTAGGCGTCGGCTAGCACGCCGACCTCGTCACTTGTGCGCCGACCTCGTCACAGATACCTGACGAGGTCGGCGCGGACCTGACGAGCTCGCCGGGTCGGTGGTGAAGCCCCCGCGGCGCGCACCCCGTCATGCCGGCGTCGGTGTGCCCGCCCCCTGCGACGGCTCGCCCAGCAGGTCGGCGTGCCACAGGTCCGGGCCGAAGACCTCGTACTGGATGTCCTGCGGCGCGACGCCCCGGCCGAGCAGCGACTCCCGCACGCCCTTCATGAACGGCAGCGGGCCGCACAGGTAGAACAGGGCGTCGTCGGGCAGGTCGACGTGCCGCAGGTCCATGCGTCCGCGGTGCCGGCCGTCCAGGGGCAGGTCGCCGGCGTCGTCGTCCTCGTACCAGACGTGCGCGCGCCCGCGCAGGGCCCGGACGTCGCCGACCACCTGGCGGCGCAGGGCGAACGCGTCCTCGCGCGTGTCGGCGTGCAGCAGGGTGACGTCCAGGTCGGAGCGCGCCGCGACGAGGTGCGACAGCATCCCGGCCATCGGGGTGATGCCGATGCCGGCGCTCGCGAACACGAGCGGGCGGCCGGAGTCGTCGAGGACGACGTCGCCGAACGGCACGGAGATGGTCAGCGAGTCGCCCACCTCCACGACGTCGTGCAGGAAGTTCGACATCTCGCCGTCGGGCGTTCCCGTGCCGCGCACGCGCTTGACGGAGAACTGCCGGTGCTCGCCGTCGTCGGCGCGCGTCAGGGAGTACTGCCGGGGCTGGTTCACGCCGTCCGGCATGCGCACGCGCACCGTCACGTACTGCCCGGGCAGCGACGCGCGCACGGCCCGGCGGTCGCGGCGGCGGACGCGGAACGTCACGACGTCGTCGGTCTCGGGCACCTTCCGGACGACCTCCCACTCGCGCCACACGGTCTGCGGCGTCACGCCGCGCGCGCTGTACAGGCCGCGCTCCATGTGCATCAGCGCGTACGCCATCAGCCAGTAGACCTCGTCCCAGGCCGCCGCGACCTCGGGCGTGACGGCGTCGCCGAGCACGTCGCCGATCGCCCAGAAGAGGTTGTCGTGCACCACCTGGTACTGGTCGGGGCACAGCCCGAGGGACGCGTGCTTGTGCGCGATCCGCGCGAGCAGGCGCTCGGGCAGCTGCTCGGGCGAGCGCACCAACGCCGTCGCGAACGCCGCGACCGCCCCCGCGAGCGCGACCTGCTGCGTCCCCTCCGCCTGGTTGCCGCGGTTGAACAGGCCGTCGAGCAGCTCGGGGTGCTCGCCGAACATGTGGGCGTAGAAGCGCGCCGCGATCTCGCGGATGTGGTCGGCGACGACCGGCAGCGTCTCCTCGATCACCGGTCGGGACTGGTCGGACAGCATGCGGGCCCCCCTCGCTCGGCGAGCGGGCCACGCGTGCGGTCCGAGGGCCCGCCGTCGATCCATCGTCACCCGCGTGGCCCGCGGGCGCCACGGCAGGGAGCCGCGGTGGTGCGGCCGCCCGCTCGCCGAGGTCGCCGGTGCTGCGCCGGAGCCGCCGGTCCGAGCAGGCGAAGTGGTGGTCGGACCGGCGAACTCAGTGGCGGGTGCGGTGCCGCGGTCCGGAGGCCGGGGCGCGTTCGACGACGTCAGCGGCAGGAGCCGGCGGCCTCGCTGAGCGTCGGGACGTCGGCGCGCGCGACGTCTGCGGTCGCGTCGGACGGCGCGTCCGGGCCCTGCCCCGGCCGGCCGTCGTGGCCCGGGTGCGTCCCGACGGCCTCGACGTCCGGCACGACCGCGTCCATGACGGCCGAGCCCTCGTGCGGGCCGCCCTCCAGGACGAGGACGTCGGGCGCCTCGCCGCCGAGCACGACGGGGTCGGTCCCGAGCCGCCGGTGCGCCCGCACGTACGCCGGCGCGAGCAGCAGCACCGCGCCGAGCCACGCGAGCGGGTTGGCCCAGACGATGCCGGTGAACCCGAACGCGGCGCCGAGCACGATGGCGGCGCCGACGCGCATGACGAGCTCGATGACGCCCGTGACGGTCGGCACGCCCGTGTGCCCGAGCCCCTGCAGGGCGCCGCGCAGCACGAACAGCACGCCGAGGATCGCGTACAGCGCACCGTTGACGTGCAGGAAGTGCGCGGCCATCCCGACGACCCGCTCCTCGCCGGGGCCGACGAACAGCGCCACGATCGCGGAGCCGCCGGTGACCAGCACGGCGCCGAGCGCGACGGACCCGATCACCGACATCCACACGCCCTGCACGACGCCGGCGCGGATGCGGTCGGGTCGGCCGGCGCCGTGGTTCTGCGCGACGAACATCGACACCGCCAGGCCGAGCGACTGCAGCAGCGCGACGGCGAGCCCGTCGACGCGCGCGGCCGTGGTGTACGCGGCGACGGAGTCGGAGCCGAGCTCGTTGAGACGCACCTGCACGGCGAGCGTGCCGATCGCGATGATGGACATCTGGAACCCCATAGGCACGCCGATGCGCAGGTGGCGCCACAGGTCGTCGCGCGTGACGTGCCAGTCCTCGCGGCGGACGTGCAGGACGGGGACCCGCCGGCGCACGTACTCCAGGCACAGCGCGACGGAGACGCCCTGGCTGATGACGGTCGCGAGGGCGGCGCCGCCGACGCCCATGCCGACGACCGGGACGAGCAGCAGCACGAGCGCGATGTTCAGCACGCAGCTGATCGTCAGGAAGACGAGCGGCGTGCGGGAGTCGCCGATCGCGCGGATGACGGCCGACAGGTAGTTGAAGAACATCAGCGTCGAGCCGCCGAGGAAGCAGACGACCGTGAAGGTCGTCGCCTCGTCGAGGAGCGGCTCCGGCGTCTGCATCAGGCGCAGCGCGGGCTCGGCGACGAAGGGAGCGCCGGCGGTGAGGACGAGGCTGCCGATCGCGCTGAGGATGGTTCCCGACGTCACGGACCGGCGGACCGCCGCGGCGTCGCCGGCGCCGAACGCCTGCGCCGTCGGGATCGCGAAACCGCTGGTCATGCCCCAGGTGAACCCCAGCAGCAGGAACGTCAGCGCGCCGGTGGCGCCGACGGCGGCGAGGGCGTCGACGCCGAGGACGCGGCCCACGACCACGGCGTCGGCGACGTGGTAGAGCTGCTGGACGACGTTGCCGACCAGGAGCGGGACGGCGAACAGGAGGATGACGCGCCAGGGGCGGCCGGCGGTCAGGACCTTGGGCATGGCGGGGGGCTCCGGCGATCGGAGGGATGGGGTGGGGGGCGTGCGGTCGGTCGTTCTCGCCGGTCGCTCTCGCCAGTGAATCGTATCGATACGAACGGCGCGCGTCTGTAGCCCTTTCCGGGAACGGTGGGTGTCCGTCCGGTCACACCGGGGACGGTCGGTGTGCGGCGAGCAGGGACGAGCGGGACGAGACCGGGCAAAGGCGTGGGCCGTCCACCTCCGCGCCGCCTACGGTGCCGACCGTGACCGCTGTGCCCGCCGACGAGGTGCCGATCAGCCCCGACGTCGTCTCCGCCCTGCTGGCCGAGCAGCACCCGGACCTCGCCGGCCTGCCGCTCGGGCGCCGGTACGCCGGGTGGGACATGGCGATGTTCCCCCTCGGCGACGACCTGGCGGTGCGGCTGCCGCGGCGCGCGGCGGCGGTCGGGTCGATCGAGACGGAGATCCGGTGGGTGCGCACGCTCGGCGCGCGGTGGACGTTCCCGACGCAGCACGTGGTGCGCGTCGGCCGACCGGGTCCGGCGTACCCGTGGCCGTGGGTCGTCGTCACCTGGCTGCCGGGCGTGCCGGCGTCGGAGCGGCCGCTGGACGCCGCCGCCGGGGACGCGCTCGGCCGCGCGCTCGCGCAGGTCCACGTGCCCGCGCCGCCCGACGCGCCGTTCAACTCCGAGCAGTCGGTGCCGCTCGTCGCGCGGGAGCCGAGGCTCCGGGACGCGCTCGCCACGGTCGAGGCGATGGCACCCGGGCTGGGGCTCCAGCTGGACCGTGCGCGCGCCGACCGCATCTGGGCCGACGCCCTCGCCGCGCCCGTCGACCTGCCGCGCAGCTGGATCCACGCCGACCTGCACCCGTTCAACCTGCTCAGCGACGACGGCCGGCTCGGCGGCGTCATCGACTGGGCGGACCTCGCCGGCGGCGACCCGGCGACGGACCTCGGCTTCCTGTGGCTGTCGCTGCCCGGGGAGGGCGTGCGGCGGGCGCTCGACGTCTACGGCGCGTCGTCGGCCACGCGTGCGCGGGCGCACGGGACGGGCCTCGCGATGGTGGCCGGGTGGGCGACGTGGACGGAGCCGGAGGCGCGGCGGCTCAGCTGGCGGGCGCTCGGCGAGCTGGGCGTGGTGCGCTGAGGCGGCGGACGGCGGGCGGTCGAGGGCCGATGCGCGACGGCCGACGCGCCGCGCCGAGCGCCCGCCGTCAGAGGCCGGCGCCCCCGCTGCCGGCCGAGCCGCCGCCCTGCGCGCTCTGCATGCCGTTCGCGGTGATCGGCGGGTTCGGCAGCCCGTCCCCCTCGTCGTACGGCTCGTTCTGCGGGGCGGTGCCCTCGACGGGGTCGGGTGCCGCGGTGGCGTCGTCGACCGGGTCTGTCGAGTCGGTCGGCGGCGTGGTGGTCGGGTCGGACATCGTCGGCCTCCAGACGTGGGGTCCGTCCTGTCTACCAGCGGGCCGGGCGAGGCGCAGGTGGGCCGGGCGCGGCGGAGGGGCGAGCCGCCCCCGTAGGGAGGGACGACGACGCGCGTTGTCCATCCCTAGGCGGTCAGGGATGGACAACGCGCGCGTGGCGGCGCCGTCCCGCGCCGCACGCCGACGGCCGGGGTCCGCGCGGGACCCCGGCCGCCGGTCGGTCAGGCCCGGCGCACCGC
>NZ_JBFTEP010000178.1:0-5899 GCF_047229365.1 Cellulomonas pasadenensis
CTGGAGCGCGCGGATGCGCCGCGGGAGCTCGTCCGGGTCCGCGCCCGGGTGCGGCGCCCAAGCCGGCCCCGCGGCCCGGTCCGCGCGGTGCGGCGTCGGGCGACGACGCGAGCTGACCCACCCGGCGCGTCCGCCAGGACGCCCGCTGACCCCGAGTCGCACGACCGTGCGATGCGAACGACAAGGAGAGACGGCAGCCATGCCGAAGAACAAGACGCACTCCGGTGCCAAGAAGCGGTTCCGGGTCACCGGCACCGGCAAGGTCATGCGCGAGCAGGCCGGCGGCCGTCACCTGCTGGAGCACAAGTCGAGCCGTCGCACCCGCCGCATCGCCGGTGACGTCGTCGTCTCGCCCGCCGACACCCCGAAGATCAAGAAGCTGCTCGGCCGCTGACCCCGGCGGCGCCCACGAGGCGCCGCGGGGAGCGTCCGGCCCCGGACCCCAAGCAAGGAGCATCACGTGGCACGCGTGAAGCGGGCGGTCAACGCCCAGAAGAAGCGCCGCTCGACCCTCGAGAAGGCCAGCGGCTACCGCGGTCAGCGGTCGCGCCTGTACCGCAAGGCGAAGGAGCAGGTCACCCACTCCCTCGTCTACGCCTACCGCGACCGCAAGGCGCGCAAGGGCGACTTCCGCAAGCTGTGGATCCAGCGCATCAACGCGGCGTCGCGCGAGAACGGCCTGACCTACAACCGCCTCATCCAGGGCCTCAAGGCCGCGGGTGTCGAGGTCGACCGTCGCGTCCTGGCCGACCTGGCCGTCAACGACGCCGCCGCCTTCGCCGCCCTCGTGCAGGTCGCCAAGGACGCCCTCCCCGAGGACGTCAACGCGCCGGCCGCCGCCTGAGGCGCCGCACCGCTCGCACCGCCCCCGTCGCCCCCGTGGCGCCGGGGGCGGTGCTGTCTCCCCGGCAGCCACGCGTGTGCGGGTCTGCGGCGGCCGTGCACGTCCCGGCCGTGCGTCCCGACCGCACGCGGCGAGGCACCACAATGGTCCCGATGTCCGACGAGACCCTGACCAACCCGCGCGCCGAGCGCGTCAAGCAGGTCCGCGCGCTCGCGCAGCGATCGGTGCGGCGCCGCGCCGGCGCGTTCCTCGTTGAGGGGCCGCAGTCGGTGCGCGAGGCCGTCGCCGAGGTGCCCGCACGGGTCCGCGAGCTGTACGTCGGCCCCGACGCCGGCGTCCGGTACGCGGACCTCGTGGACGCCGCCCGCGGCGCCGGCGTCCGCGTGCGCACCGGCACGGCCGACGTCCTCGACGCCATGAGCCCGGACGCGCAGCAGCTCGTCGCGGTCGTGGAGGCCGTCGTCCCGGCGCGCGCGGACGTCCTCGCGCGCGGACCGCGGCTCGTCGCCGTGCTCGCACAGGTACGCGACCCGGGGAACGCGGGCACGGTCGTCCGCGCGGCCGACGCCGCCGGCGCCGACGGCGTCGTGCTGACCGGCGCCAGCGTCGACCTGCACAACCCGAAGGTCGTGCGCTCCGCCGCCGGCTCCCTGTTCCACCTGCCCGTCGCGACCGGGGGCGAGCTGGCGGAGGTGGTCGCGGACCTGCACGCGGCGGGGCTCGCCGTCCTGGCCGCGGACGGCCGCGGCGAGCACGACCTCGACGGCCTGCTCGACGTCGCCGGCCGCGCACCCGCCGGCGTGCCGGACCTGGCCGCGCCGACGGCGTGGGTGTTCGGCAACGAGGCGTGGGGGATGAGCGACGCGGACCGGGCGCTCGCCGACGCCGTCGTCCGGGTGCCGATCCGGGGCCGCGCCGAGTCGCTGAACCTCGCGACGGCCGCGGCCGTGTGCCTGTTCGCGTCGGCCCGCGCCCAGCGCTGAGGTGCGCGCAGGGCGTCCGGGCGCAGGCGTCCCGACCGACCTGGCAGGCTGACCGCATGCGTCTGTTCGCCGCGGTGTGGCCCCCGACCGACGTCCTCGACCACCTCGACCTCGCGCTCGCCGCCGTACGGCCCCGCGGCCCCGGCGGCGACGAGGCGGTGCGCTGGACGGCCCGCGAGGCCTGGCACCTCACGGCCGCCTTCTACGGCTCGGTGCCCGACGCGCTCGCCGACGACCTCGCGACGGGCCTGGACGACCTGGCGGCCGGCACGGCGCCGTTCGAGCTGGCGCTGCGCGGGGCCGGGGTGTTCGCGCACCGGACCCTGTGGGTCGGTACGGGCGGCGACGTGGAGGCGATGACGCGGCTCGCGGCGGGGGCGCGGGCCGTCGGGGACGCGGTCGGCGCCCGGCCGGACGAGCGGGCGCGCAACCGGCCGCACCTGACCGTCGGCCGCGCGCGGCCGGGGTCACGCCCGCCGCATCGGCGCGGGCAGGTGCGCGGCGGCCGCGGGCCGGGCGAGCGGGCGCCCGACGTGCTCCCGCAGGACCCGGTCGACGCGGTCGCGCAGGCGCTCGCGGTGTACGACGGTCCGGCGTGGTGGGTGCACGCGATCACGCTCGTCGAGTCGCGTCCCGGCGAGGGGCGCGGCGGCGGCCCGCTGTACACGACGGTCCGCGAGCACGCCCTCGGCGGGTGACCCGCGGCGACGGCGTCGGGAGCCGCTGTCGGACGAGCCGCGGCGGGAGGCCCCGACGTGGCACGATGGCGGACATGTCCTCGACCCGCACGCGTGCCGCCGGCCGCCCGGCCGTCCCGCGGGGTCGTCGATTTCCCGGGCCCGTCCCCGGGTCGCGCGGCTGACGCCGCGCCCACGGTGGTCGTCGAGGCGCTGACGCGCGGACGCCGCCCCCGGCCCCGGGACGGGCGCCACTAGACTGCCCGACCGGTCGTCCCGTGCCCGCAGCGGCCCGGTGCGACCGCCGGCCCCCTCGCCCCGCGCGGGTGGAGGCCGCCCGGAACCGTCCTGGAAGGTCCTGATGACCGACACACCCCTGTCCCCGCTGGACGCCGAGGGCGTCGCCGCCGCGGTCGACGCCGCGCTCGCCGACGTCGCCGCCGCCGGCGACCTCGACGCCCTCAAGGCCGCGCGCCTCGCCCACACGGGCGAGCAGAGCGCGCTCGCGCGCGCGAACCGCGCGATCGGCGGCCTGCCCGGTGCCGACAAGGCGACCGCCGGCAAGCTGCTCGGTCAGGCCCGCGGCCGCGTCAACGCCGCGGTCGCCGCCCGCACGACCGAGCTGGAGGCGGAGCGCGACGCCCGCGTGCTCGTCGAGGAGGCGGTCGACGTCACGCTGCCGGCCGACCGTCGGCCCGCGGGTGCGCGGCACCCGCTGACGACGCTGTCCGAGCGCATCGCCGACGTCTTCGTCGCGATGGGCTGGGAGATCGCCGAGGGTCCCGAGCTCGAGGCCGAGTGGTTCAACTTCGACGCGCTCAACTTCGGTGTCGACCACCCCGCGCGCCAGATGCAGGACACGTTCTTCGTGGCGCCGCAGGACCCGGACGTGCCCGCGGACGCGTCCGGCCTCGTGCTGCGCACGCACACGTCGCCGGTGCAGGCGCGGACCCTGCTGGAGCGGGGCGTTCCCGTGTACATCGCGTGCCCCGGCAAGGTGTTCCGCACGGACGCGCTCGACGCGACGCACACGCCGGTGTTCCACCAGGTCGAGGGCCTCGCGATCGACGAGGGCCTGACGATGGCGCACCTCAAGGGGACGCTCGACCACTTCGCGCGGGCGATGTTCGGGCCGGAGGCGCGCACGCGCCTGCGGCCGTCGTTCTTCCCGTTCACGGAGCCGAGCGCGGAGATGGACCTGTGGTTCCCCCAGAAGAAGGGCGGACCCGGCTGGATCGAGTGGGGAGGGTGCGGGATGGTCAACCCGAACGTGCTGCGCGCCTGCGGCGTCGACCCGGAGCGCTACTCCGGGTTCGCGTTCGGCATGGGCATCGAGCGCACGCTCATGCTGCGCCACGGCATCGCGGACATGCGCGACATGGTCGAGGGCGACGTCCGCTTCTCCACGCAGTTCCGGGCGGTGGTCTGAGATGCCGCGCATCCCGCTGGGCTGGCTGGGTGAGCACGTCGCCCTGCCCGCCGGCCTCACCGCCGAGCAGCTCGCCGCCGACCTGGTGCGCGTCGGGCTCGAGGAGGAGGCCGTCCACACGTCGGGCGTCACCGGGCCCGTCGTCGTCGGGCAGGTCGTCGACCTGACGCCCGAGCCGCAGAAGAACGGCAAGACGATCAACTGGTGCCACGTCGACGTCGGCGCGCACAACGACCTCGACGCGGACGGCGAGCCGACGGTCCCGCGCGGCATCGTCTGCGGCGCGCACAACTTCGCCGCGGGCGACCGCGTCGTCGTCGCGCTGCCCGGCGCCGTCCTGCCCGGGCCGTTCCCCATCTCGGCGCGCAAGACGTACGGGCACGTGTCCGACGGCATGATCTGCTCCGCGCGCGAGCTGGGCCTCGGCGAGGACCACGAGGGCATCATCGTGCTCGAGCGCCTCGGGTACGGCGCGGACGTCACCGCCCCCGGCACCGACGCCCTCGCCCTGCTGGGCCTGGGCGAGGAGGTCCTCGAGATCAACGTGACCCCGGACCGGGGCTACTGCTTCTCGATGCGGGGCGTCGCCCGCGAGTACGGCCACTCCACCGGCGCGGCCTTCACCGACCCGGGCCTGCCGACGGGCGACGACGAGGCCGTGCGCCCCGCCGGGTTCGCGGTCGAGGTGGACGACGCCCGTCCCGTGCACGGCGTGCCGGGCGCGGACCGCTTCGTCGCGCAGGTCGTGCGGGGCGTCGCCGCGCACGGCCCGTCGCCGGCGTGGATGCAGCAGCGCCTCACGCGAGCCGGCATGCGTCCGATCAGCCTCGCGGTCGACGTGACGAACTACGTGATGCTCGACCTCGGCCAGCCGATGCACGCCTACGACCTCGCGACGCTCACCGCGCCCGTCGTCGTGCGGCGCGCCGAGCCGGGGGAGCGGCTGACCACGCTCGACGGCACGGACCGTGCGCTCGACCCCGAGGACCTGCTCGTCACCGACTCGGCCGGGGGCCGCGGCGCGCGCGTCCTCGGCATCGCCGGCGTCATGGGGGGCGCGGAGACCGAGGTCGGCGAGGGCACCACGGACCTGCTGCTCGAGGCGGCGCACTTCGACCCGGTGTCGGTCGCCCGCTCGTCGCGGCGGCACCGCCTGTCGTCCGAGGCGTCCAAGCGGTTCGAGCGGGGCGTCGACCCCCGGCTGCCGCGCGTCGCCGCGGCCCGGGCCGCCGCGCTGCTCGTGCAGCACGGCGGCGGCACCGTCGAGGACGCGCTGACGGACGTCGACACGACCACGCCGCCGGCGCCCGTCACGTTCGACCCGACGCATCCGGCGCGGCTCGTCGGCGTGCCGTACACGGCCGACGAGGTGCGCACCACGCTCGAGGCGATCGGGTGCACGGTCGAGGTGCCGGCCGGCGACCTGTCCGGCGAGGACGGGGCCCGCGTCTCGTGGACGGTCCACGTGCCGACGTGGCGGCCGGACCTGCAGACGGGTGTCGACCTGGTCGAGGAGGTCGCGCGCCTGCGCGGCTACGACGCGATCCCCTCCGTCGTCCCGCCGGCGCCCACGGGCCGCGGGCTGACGCGCGGCCAGCGCGCGCGCCGGGCGGTCGCGGACGCGCTCGCCGCGGCCGGTCCCGTCGAGGTGCTGAGCTACCCGTTCGTCGGGACGGCGCAGGTCGAGGCGCTCGGGCTGCCCGCCGACGACGAGCGCCGCCGGGCCGTGCGGCTGGTCAACCCGCTCGCCGACTCCGAGCCGCTGATGCGCACCGACCTGCTGGTCACGCTGCTGGACACCGCCCGGCGCAACGTCAGCCGGGGCACGGCCGACCTCGCGGTGTTCGAGGTCGGGCTCGTGACGCTGCCCGTCGCGGGGCCCGGCGTCGCGCCGCGGCTGCCCGGCGGGGCGCGTCCGTCCGACGGCGAGCTGGCGGCCATCGAGGCGGCCGTGCCGCCGCAGCCG
>NZ_JBFTEP010000179.1:0-5894 GCF_047229365.1 Cellulomonas pasadenensis
CCCCCCCCCCCCCCCCCCCCCCCCCCCCCTTTTACACGACTAAGCCGGAATACGCGATCGGCGTATGTGTCTCGTGGGCTGGGATTTGTGTTTATCTGACCGGCGGGGGAGCGCAGGTGCGCCACGACGGCCCGGGCCGCGGCCGGGTGGGGCGCGTCCGGCAGGGCGAGGGCGAGGTAGTCGGTGGCGACCCGGTGCTCCGCGGGGACGTCGAGGCCCTCGACGTCCGGGCCGGCCGCCAGCACGTCGGTGCGGTACACGAGCGCGGCGTCGACCTCGCCGAGGCGCACCTTGGTGAGCGTCGCGCGCGCGTCCTGCTCGAGGGTGTCGGGCGCGGCGGTGACCCCCGCGGACGCCAGGACCTGCGCCGCGACGGCGCCGCAGGGCACCGACGGGTCGCACAGCGCGACCGTCAGGTCCGGGTCGGCGAGGTCCGGCAGGCCCGTGACGCCTGCGGGGTTCCCGGCGGGGACCGCGATCTGCAGCGTGTTGCGCGCGACCACGACCGGTGCGCCCCCGAGCGCGTCGGTCACCGTGGCCATCGTGGTGCCGCTGGCCGTGACGAGGACGTCCGCGGGCGCGCCGGCGACGACCTGCGCGGCGAGCGTCGAGCTCGCGCCCAGGCTCGTGCGGACCTCCAGGCCGGGGTGCTCGGCCTCGAGGTCCGCGGCGACGGTCGCCAGGACGTCGGTGAGGGACGCCGCGGCCAGGACGACCACGGGGCCGGCCGGACCCGCGTCGGTGCGCGCCGGCGCGACCCCCGCCCCCGGCCCGGCGCACGCCGCGAGGGCCGCGACGAGGGCGGCGGCCGCACCCACGGCCCGCAGGCGCCCGGGCGTCACGGGCGCTCCACGTGCTCGACGGCCACGTTCGTCGCCTTGACCGACGCCACGGCGACGACACCCGGCTCGAGCCCGAGCTCGTCGGCGGCCTCGCGGCTGATGAGCGACACGACGCGGAACGGGCCGGCCTGGATCTCGACCTGCGCCATGACGCCGTCGCGCACCACGCGCGTGACGATGCCGCGCAGCCGGTTGCGCACCGAGCGGCGGGCACGGTCGGGGTCGGCGGCGGTCTGCTCCTCGGCCAGCTCCTGCGCCAGGCGGGCGAGGTCGACGCCGTCGACCTCGTGCCGGCCGGACGGGGTCCGGGTCGAGACCAGCCGCCCGGCGTCGATCCAGCGACGCACCGTGTCGTCGCTCACGCCCAGCAGGGCCGCGGCCTCGCCCACGCGGTATCGCACGGCCGCAGTCTAGGGTGCGCGCCGCACCTGCGGCGGCAGCATCGTCAGGACGCCGCACCTGCGGCGCACCAGTTCGGCACGCGCCCGCGACGTGCGCCGGCACGGCCGGGTCCTCGGGGATCGCCCGTGCGTCGGCGCGCGACGCGTGTGTACTGTCGTACACATCGACGTCGCCGCCTGCCCGGCGGCCGAGCCACGCGCACGCCACCACCCGCCGGAGCCCCGATGCCCGTCCCCAGCACCGCCTCGCTCGCGCCCCGCGTCCGCCGGGCGCGCGCCGCGGTGGCCACCGTCTTCTTCGTGAACGCCGTGCTCTACGCCAACCTCGTCCCGCGCCTGCCCGAGGTGAAGGACCGGCTCGACCTCGGCAACGCCGCGTTCGGCGCAGCGATCGCCGCGATGCCCGTCGGCGCGCTGCTGTCCGGCCTGCTCGCGCCCGCGCTGATCCAGCGGCTCGGCTCGGCTCGCGTCGCCTCGTTCGGTCTCGTCGGGCTCGCGGCCGCGGTCGCCGGCGTGCCGCTCGCCGGCGCGTGGGTGGTGCTCGCCGCCCTGCTGCTCGTCGCGGGCGCCCTCGACGCCGTCGTCGACGTCGCGCAGAACGCGCACGGGTTCCGGGTCCAGCGTGCCTACGGGCGCTCGATCGTCAACGCCTTCCACGGGCTGTGGAGCGTCGGTGCGGTCGTCGGCGGCCTGCTCGGCGCCGCCGCCGCCGGGCTCGCCGTCCCCCTCGGCACGCACCTGGCCGTCTCCGCCGTCGTGTTCGGCGTGGTCGCCGTCGTGGCGTACCGCTTCCTGCTGCCCGGCCCGGAGGACGCGGAGCGCACGGCGCCCGCCGACGCCGCCGACGCCGCCCCGGTGCGGCTGCGGCGCGTCGGCGGGCGGACCGTCCTGCTGCTCGCCGCGCTCGGGGTGCTGGCCGCCTGCGGGGCGTTCGTCGAGGACGCGGGCTCGTCGTGGGGCGCGCTCTACCTGCGCGAGCAGGTCGGCGCGGACGCCGCGACCGCGGGGCTGGCGTTCGTGGCGCTCCAGGTCGCCATGACCGTCGGGCGGCTCACGGGCGACCGCGTCGTCGACCGTCACGGCCAGCGCCGGGTCGCACGTGTCGGCGGGGTCCTCGTGGCCGTCGGGTTCGGCCTCGCGCTCGCGCTGCCGTCGGTCGGCACGACGCTCGTCGGGTTCGCGCTCGCCGGGCTCGGCGTCGCGACGCTCGTGCCCGCCGTGATGCACACCGCCGACGAGCTGCCGGGCCTGCCGCACGGCGTCGGGCTGACGGTGGTCAGCTGGCTGCTGCGCGTGGGCTTCCTCGTGTCGCCCACCGTCGTGGGCGTCGTCGCCGACGCGTCGAGCCTGCGCGTCGCGCTGCTGGGCGTCGTCGTGGCCGGTGTCGCGATGCTCGTCGTCGGGCGCGTGCTGCTCACGGCGGCCGCTCCCGCCGACGACGCGGGGCAGGAGGCCCCGGCCGCGGCCGGCGGTCCCGTGCCGTCGTCGCCGCCGGCGGGCTGAGCGTGCGCGGCGCGGCGTCGTCGCGTGCGTGCGCGCCTAGGCTGACGGCGTGACCGTGCGCGACACCTCCCGCCTCACCGCGCCCGCGCGTCGCGTCGTCGCCGCCGACGTCACGACGGGACCGGTCGACGTGGACGCCCTGGCCGCCGCCGTCGCCGACGCGGCCGCCGGCGCGGTCGTCACGTTCGGCGGCGTGGTCCGCGACCACGACCACGGCCGCGCCGTCACCGCGATCGAGTACGTCGCGCACCCCGACGCCGGTGCGGTCCTCGCGCGGGTCGTGGCGGACGTCGCCGGCCGCAGCCCCGTCGACGCCGTGGCCGTCGTGCACCGCGTCGGCCCGCTGGGCGTCGGCGAGGCGGCCCTCGGCGTGGCGGTGAGCGCCGCGCACCGGCAGGAGGCGTTCGCGGTCGCCGCGCTGCTCGTCGACGAGGTCAAGGAGCACCTGCCCGTGTGGAAGCGCCAGGTGTTCGACGACGGCACGCACGAGTGGGTCAACTGCGCCTGAGCAGCCCCCGGTCGGCCGTCCACCCCGGCGGCCGGCCGCGACGGACGGGCGTCAGCCGCCCGCGAACGGCGGCAGCACGTCGACGACCGTCGCGTCGCCCAGCCGCTCGTCGCGCCCGCGGTGCAGCGTCCCGTCGACGAGCAGCGCGCACACCGCGAGGACGTCGCGCAGGCGCGAGCCGTGCCGGTCCGCGAGGGCGTCCACGCACGACCCGACCGTCGCGTCGGCGGGCAGCGCGACGCGCTCCTCGGCGACGCCCGCGGCCTCGTGCGCGGCGGCGAAGTAGCGGACCGTGACGGTCCGCGGAGCGCCCGCGCGGGCACCGGCCGGGGACCCGCCGGGGTCGGTGGTGGTCACGTCAGCCTCCGATGGCGCTCATGGTCCGTGCGGGCTGCAGGAAGCCCACGTCGTCGATTCCGTGCCCGGGCTTCTTGCCCCACATGGCCGCGCGCCACGCGTCCGCGACGGTCGCGTCGTCGGCGCCGCCGCGCAGCAGGGCGCGCAGGTCGCTCTCCTCGCGCGCGAACAGGCAGCTGCGCACCTGGCCGTCGGCGGTCAGGCGCGTGCGGTCGCACGCGCCGCAGAACGGGCGGGTCACCGACCCGATCACCCCGACGGTCGCGCCGGGGCGCCCGCGGACCGTCCACGTCTCCGCCGGCGCGGCACCGCGGGCGGCCGCCGGCTCGGGCACCAGGTCGAACGCCGCCGTCAGAGCGTCGAGGATCTCGCCCGCCGTGACGAGGCCGGCACGGTCCCACGAGCCCGCCGGGCCCAGCGGCATCTGCTCGATGAACCGCAGGTGGTAGCCGTGCTCGAGCGCCCACGCGAGCAGCGGCACCGCCTCGTCGTCGTTCACGCCCCGCACGAGCACGGCGTTGACCTTGACCGGGCCGAGCCCGGCGTCCCGCGCCGCGCGCAGGCCCGCCAGCACGTCGGGCAGCCGGTCGCGGCGCGTGATCGCGGCGAACCGCTCGCGGTCGAGCGAGTCCAGCGACACGTTCACGCGGCCCAGGCCGGCGGCCGCCAGGGCGGCGGCGCGCTTGTCCAGGCCCAGCGCGTTGGTCGTCAGCGCCGTGCCGACGGGTGTGCCGTCGGCCGTGCGCAGCGCGGCGGTCGCGGCGACGACGTGCTCGAGCCCGCGGCGCAGCAGCGGCTCCCCGCCCGTGAAGCGGACCTCGCGCACGCCGAGGTGCTCGACCGCCACCCGCACGAGACGGACCACCTCGTCGTCCGTGAGCACCGTCTCGTCCGGGGCCCACGGCAGGCCCTCGGCCGGCATGCAGTACGTGCAGCGCAGGTTGCACCGGTCGGTGAGGGAGACGCGCAGGTCGGTGGCGACCCGCCCCCAGCGGTCCACCAGGCCCTCGCCGCGCAGCCGGGCGCCGGTGCGTCGCGCGGCCGGGGGCACGGCCGGTGCGGCGGGCGCGGGCCCGATCGCCACCGGGACCGCCGCACGGGACGTCACGGGCTCCATCGGGCCGACTATACGGACGCCCCGCGCCGGGGGCCCACGGCGCCCGCCGCGCGGGGGCGGCGCTAGGTTGGCCGCATGCCCGACGCGACCGCCCCCGCCGCCGTCGTGCCCGCGCGTCCCCTGCGCACGCTCGACGAGCACGCGGCGGCGGTGCTCGCGCTCGGCGCGCCGCTGCCCGTGCACCGCGTGCCGCTGGCCGAGGCGCGGGGCCGGGCGCTCGCGGCCGACGTCGTCTCCGCGGTCGACCTGCCGCCGTGGGACGGGTCCGCGATGGACGGGTACGCCCTGCGCGCGGCGGACCTGCACGCCGGCGCCGTGCTCGACGTCGCCGACGACGTGCCCGCGGGGGACACCCGGACCGTGTCCGTCGCGCCCGGCACCGCGGTGCGGATCATGACGGGCGCGCCCGTGCCGGCGGGCGCGGACACCGTCGTCCCGGTCGAGCGGACCGACGGGCGCACCGACCGCGTCACGTTCCACGACGCGGTGCCTGCCGGCGCCCACGTGCGGCGGCGCGGCGAGGACGTGCGGGCCGGGGACGTGGTGCTGCGCGCCGGCGAGGTGCTCGGACCCGCGGCGGTCGGCCTCCTCGCCGCCACCGGGCACGTCGACGTGCCCGTGCACGCGCGCCCGCGCGTCGCGGTCGTCTCCACCGGCAGCGAGCTCGTCACGGGCGGCGGCGCCCTGGCGCACGGGCAGATCCACGAGTCCAACGGCGCCCAGCTCGCGGCCGCGGCGGCCGCCGCCGGCGCCGACGTCGTCGACGTGCGCGTGCTGCCCGACGACGTGCCCGACGTGCTGCGGGTCCTCGACGAGCTCGGCGCGCGCGCCGACGTCGTCGTCACGACCGGCGGCGTCTCGGTCGGGGCCTACGACGTGGTCCGCGACGCGCTCGTCGCCGGGGGCCACGGCGAGCTCGTGCACGTCGCGATGCAGCCGGGCAAGCCGCAGGGCGTCGGCCGGCTGCCGTCCGGCACGCCCGTGCTGAGCCTGCCCGGCAACCCCGTGAGCGCGCACGTCTCGTTCGAGGTGTTCGTGCGCCCGCTGCTGCGCCGCCTTCTCGGCGCCCGCGACGTGCACCGCCGGCGGCTGCGCGCGACGCTCGCGACGGACGTGACGTCGCCGCCCGGGCGGCGCCAGCTGCTGCGCGCGCGGCTCGACTGGAC
>NZ_JBFTEP010000180.1:0-5811 GCF_047229365.1 Cellulomonas pasadenensis
GCCTAGAGTCGCCGCGTGCCCGGCCGCCCCGTCCGTCTCGCCGCCCGGCCCGCCGACGCCGCCGAGGTGGCCGCGGGCCTCGAGTCCCTGCGCGCGGAGGTCGGCGTCGTGCGCGGCTGGCCCGCCGACGCCCTCGCCGAGGCCGACCACGCCGCGCGCACGGGCGCGGCACCGGACGCGGCGGGCCGCGACGAGCTGCGCGTGCGGGCCGACCGCACGGACGTCCCGTTCGTCACCGTGGACCCCGAGGGCTCGACCGACCTCGACCAGGCCGTGCACGTGGCCCGGCACGGCCGCGGCTGGCGGCTGCGGTACGCGATCGCGGACGTCGCGTCGTTCGTGCGCCCGGGCGGCGCGCTGGACGTCGCGACGCACGAGCGCGGCAGCACGGTCTACGCCCCGGACGGGCGGGTGCCCCTGCACCCGGAGGTCCTGTCGGAGGGTGCGGCGAGCCTGCTGCCGGACCGCGAGCAGCCCGCGGTGCTGTGGCAGGTCGACCTCGACGCCGACGGGGAGCCCGTCGACGTGCAGGTCGAGCGCGCGACCGTGCGCAGCCGGGCGCAGCTCACGTACGAGGGCGTGCAGCGGGCGCTCGACGACGGCACGGCCGACGACGTGCTCGCCGGCGTGCGCGCCGTGGGGCTGCTGCGCGAGGAGCGCGAGCGCGCGCGCGGCGGCGTCTCGCTCGACGTGCCGGAGCAGGAGGTCGTGCCGGACCCGGCGGGCGGCTGGTCCCTGCGGTTCCGCCGCACGCTGCCCGTCGAGGGCTGGAACGCGCAGGTGTCCCTGCTGACGGGTGCGGTGGCCGCGCGGGTCATGCTGGAGGCGGGCGTGGGCGTGCTCCGCACGCTGCCGCCGGCCGACGTCCGTGACGTCGCCCGCCTGCGCCGCACCGCCGCCGCGCTGGGCATCGCATGGGACGCCGACGAGCCGTACGCCGACGTGCTGCCGCGCCTGGACTCCGGGGTCGGCGCGCACGCGGCGTTCCTGCACGAGGCGACGTCGCTGTTCCGCGGCGCCGCGTACGTGGCGTTCGGCGACGACGGGCCGGCGCCGGCGGGCACGGACGCCGAGCACGCCGCGATCCGGCTCCCGTACGCGCACGTCACCGCGCCCCTGCGGCGCCTCGTGGACCGGTACGGCACGGAGGTGTGCCTCGCGGCGGCCGCGGGTCGCGACGTGCCGGACTGGGTGCGCGCGGCGCTGCCCGCCCTGCCCGCGACCATGGCCGGGACGGGCCGGCGCGCGAGCGCGTTCGACCGCGGCGTGCTCGACCTCGTCGAGGCCGTGGTGCTGGCGCCGGCCGTCGGGCGCACGTTCGAGGGCGTCGTCGTGGACGCCGACGAGCCGCGGGACGGACGGGTCCGCGGGCAGCTGCAGCTGCGCGAGCCGGCCGTGCGGGCGCGCGTCACGGCGGACGGGCCGCTGCCGCTCGGCGGGTCGGTCGAGGCTCGGCTGACCGAGGCATCGGTGCCACACCGTCGGGTGGTGTTCTCGGTCGGATGTCCGGATCGTCCGGAATCGGCTCTAGCATCGCCCGCGTGACGCCTTCCCGTGGACGCCGCCTGGTCGTGGCCCTCGCCGCCGTCGCGGCGCTGCTCGCCGGGGTGACCGTGGCGCTGTGGCCGCGCGTCGACGGCGCCCTGACCGTCGGCACGGCGCTCGAGCGGACGCAGGACCCCAAGCCGTGGGCGGCCGCGCTGACCGCGCCGGCGGACGCCGCGGGCCCGGCGGACGCCGCGCCGCCGACGCCGACGTTCGACCTCGCGCAGCACTCCACGACGGACCCGCTGTCGCCGTGGGTCGTCGTCAACAAGCAGCACGCGCTGCCCGCGGAGCACGTCCCGCCGGACCTGGTCGACGTGGAGGGGGTCCTCCTGCGGGCCGCCGTCGCGCCGGACCTGACGGCCATGCTCGCCGCGGCGCGCGCCGAGGGCGTGGCGCTGGAGGTCGGCAGCGGGTACCGGTCGTTCGCGGCACAGTCGACGACCCGCGCGGACATCGAGGCGCGCCGGGGCTTCGCGCACGCCGAGCGGTACAGCGCGCGTCCCGGCCACTCCGAGCACCAGACCGGCCTCGCCGTCGACGTGGAGAGCGGGTCGACGCCGTCGTGCGACCTGCAGACGTGCTTCGCGACGACGCCCGAGGGCACGTGGGTGTCGCAGCGCGCCGCCGAGTTCGGGTTCGTCGTCCGGTACACCGAGCAGAACACCGCCGTCACGGGGTACGCCCCCGAGGGCTGGCACCTGCGCTGGGTCGGGCGCGAGCTCACCGGCTGGCTGACCGCCAACGGCGTGACGTCGCTCGAGGAGGCGCTCGGCGTCACGGGCGGGCCGGAGTACGCGGGCGGCTGACCGGCGGACGCCCGAAATGCGCGTGCCCCGTGCGGTGGCCCGCGCCTACCGTCGGCCGCATGACGTCCCCGGCGCACCCGCACGGACCGGCCCTCGCGGCCGGGCCGGCGCTGGTGGTGCGCGCCGACCGCGGCGCCGTGCTCGTGGTGCCGGCGGACGACGTCGCCGCGGCCCCCCGGCGCGTGGCGCTCGACCGCGACGGGCTCGTGCCGCAGCCGGACGGCACGCGGGTGCCGCCGACGGTCGGCGACGTCGTCGACGTCGCCGTGCCGGACGTCGCGGGGCCGGACGTCACGGGGCCGGACGGCGCGGGGCCGGACGGCGACGCGCCGCCGCGCGTGGCGGCGCTGCACCCCCGGCGCACCGCGCTCGTGCGCGACTCCGCGGACCGCACGTCGCTCGCGCAGGTGATGGCCGCCAACGTCGACGTGGTGCTGGTGGTCGAGCACCTCGACCCCGACCCCGACCTCGGCCGCGTCGAGCGGCTCCTCACGCTCGCGTGGCGGTCCGGCGCGACGCCCGTGGTCGTCCTGACGAAGGCGGACCTCGTGCCCGACCCGGCCGGCATGGCGGCCGAGGTCGCGGCGGTCGCGCTCGGCGTCGACGTGCACACCGTCAGCGTCCCGACCGGCGACGGCCTCGACCCGCTGCGCACCCTGCTGCGCCCCGGCGTCGCCCTCGTCGCCGTCGGCCCGTCGGGCGCGGGCAAGTCCACGCTCGTCAACGCGCTCGCGGGCCGCGAGGTCATGGCGACCGCGGAGCGGCGTGCCGACGGGCGCGGCCGGCACACGACCACCCACCGCGAGCTGGTGCCCCTCGCGGACGGCGCCGTGCTCGTCGACACCCCGGGCATCCGCGGCGTCGGCCTGGTGGCGGACGAGGACGCGCTCGACGCGACCTTCGCCGACGTCGCCGCGCTCGCGGCGCGCTGCCGGTTCCGCGACTGCGCGCACGGGTCGGAGCCGGGCTGCGCCGTCCGGGAGGCGCTCGCCACGGGCGAGCTCGCCGAACGCCGGTACGACAGCTGGCGCCGGCTCGCGAAGGAGGCGGCGTGGCACGCGCAGCGCGCCGACGCCCGCCTCGCGGCCGAGGAGCGGGCCCGGCGCCGCCGCGCCACCCGCGACTACCACCGCGACGTCCGCACGCGACCCTGAGGCGGCGACGCCCTCCGGCGTGCGGTCGCCGCGCCGCCGCCGGTGCCGCCCCGCATGACAAAACGATTAGGGATGCGCCGCGCGCTCGCCCCCGCGCCGGTTCGTCGGGTTTGCTCGGGTCGATCGCGCGGGCGCCGGGTCGACGACGACGGCCGTCCCCGCGCAGACCCCGGGCCGCGCGCCGCGCGCGGGCCCACCTCCCGACCCGAGGAGCGCACATGTCCCCCCGCACGACGACGGTGACGTCCGTCCGCCGGAAGGTGGCCGCCGCGGTCGCCGCCGCCGCGGTCGTCACCACGGGCCTCACGGCCCTGACGAGCACGGCCGCGCAGGCCGCACCCGGCTGCCGCGTGTCGTACGCCGTGAGCAGCCAGTGGCCCGGCGGCTTCGGCGCCAACGTCACGATCACCAACCTCGGCGACCCGCTGACCAGCTGGGACCTGCGCTGGACGCTCGCGTCCGGGCAGCAGATCGGCCAGCTGTGGAACGGCGCGCTGACGACCTCCGGCTCGGAGGTCTCGGTCCGCAACATCGGCTGGAACGGCAACGTCGCGACCAACGGCACGGTCGCCTTCGGCTTCAACGGCGCGTGGTCGGGCAGCAACCCGGTGCCCGGCCGGTTCACGCTGAACGGCACCGTCTGCACCGGCTCGGTCGGCACGCCGCCGGCCACGCCCACCGCGACGGCGACGCCGACGCCCACGCCGACGCGCACCTCGACGCCCACGCCGACGCCGACCGTCACGACCCCGCCGGTCTCGAACAGCTCGCTCTACGTCGACACCGCCAACCAGTCCTACCGCGCGTGGCAGGCCGCGTCCGGCGCGGACAAGGCGCTGCTCGAGAAGATCGCCCTCACCCCGCAGGCGTACTGGGTCGGCAACTGGGCCGACGCGTCCGTGGCGCAGGCCGAGCTGCGCGACTACACGGGCCGTGCCGCCGCGGCCGGCAAGACCGCCACGGTCGTCTTCTACGCCATCCCCGGCCGCGACTGCGGCTCCTACTCGGGCGGCGGCGTCGCCGAGTCCGAGTACGCCCGCTGGGTCGACCAGGTGGCGCAGGGCATCCAGGGCCGGCCGATCCTCATCCTCGAGCCCGACGCCCTCGCCCAGCTCGGCGACTGCGCCGGCCAGGGCGACCGCATCGGCTTCCTCAAGTACGCCGCACGGTCGCTGACGCAGGCCGGTGCGCGCGTCTACATCGACGCCGGCCACTCGGCGTGGCTGTCGGCGTCCGAGGCGGCCCGCCGCCTGCAGCTCGTCGGCTTCGAGCACGCGGTCGGCTTCGCGCTCAACACGTCGAACTACCGCACGACCGCGGAGTCGACGGCGTACGGCCAGGAGATCTCGCGGCTGACCGGCGGCCGCACGTTCGTCATCGACACGTCGCGCAACGGCAACGGCTCGAACGGCGAGTGGTGCAACCCGCGCGGTCGCGCGCTCGGTGAGCGGCCCACGACGAGCACCGGCGTCGCCGGTCTCGACGCGCTGCTCTGGGTGAAGCTGCCGGGCGAGTCGGACGGCACCTGCAACGGCGGCCCGTCGGCCGGCGCCTGGTGGCAGGAGATGGCGCTCGAGCTCGCCCGCAACGCCCGCTGGTGAGCCGTGGGGCGCGGCGGCCGCCGCCGCGCCCCGCACCCGGCACGACGACGCCGGCCCGGACCTCGGTCCGCGGCCGGCGTCGTCGCGTGCGGGCGCGTGGGGGAGGATCGGGGCATGCCTCCGCGCCGCCGCACCGACCCCGCCGACGGCCGGGCCGCGCTCGCCGCCTGGCGGGCCGACCCGGACGCCGCCGCCGTCCGCGACCGCCGCACGGCCGTGCGGTTCACGCTCGAGGAGCTCGCCGACGTCGCCCCGGGCAACGCCGTGGAGGTCCGCGTGCCGCCCGACGGCGCCGTCCAGGCCGTCGAGGGGCCCCGGCACACGCGCGGCACCCCGCCGAACGTCGTCGAGACCGACCCGGCCACGTGGCTCGCGCTCGCCACGGGCCGGACCACGTGGGCCGACGCGCTGGCCGCGGGCCGCGTGCACGCGTCGGGGGAGCGCGCCGACCTGTCCGCGCTGCTGCCCCTGCAGGCCGCCCGCGAGCGGTGACGTCGGGTGGCCCTCGCCTAGGCTTGCGAGGTGCCCGAGACCCACGCTGACGACCAGCTCCCCGCCCGCGGGCGACCCGCGGACGACGTGCCGCCCGGCCCGTCCGGCGACGCGCCGCAGGCGCCGGGCCGGCCCGACGGGGAGCCGACCGCGGGGTCGGCCGCCGACCCGTCGCCGGAGCCGGCCGCCGACCCGTCGACGGTGCCGGCC
>NZ_JBFTEP010000181.1:0-5779 GCF_047229365.1 Cellulomonas pasadenensis
CGTCGGCGCCGCGCTGCTCGCGAAGCCGTTCGGCGCGGCCGCGGCGCCCGTCGTGGCGCTCGGCTGGCTCGTCGGGCTGCGTCGCGACCGGGCACGCCCGCGCAGGTGGGCCGTCCACGTCGGGGCGGGGGTGCTCGGCGTGGCCGTCACCTACGGGGCGTGGGTGCTCACGCAGCGCCTCGGCGGCTACCCCAGCACCGACCTGCCCGTCTCGGCGGGCAACGACCCCGACCGCAGCCCCACGCACTACCTCGCCCTGCAGTTCCAGCAGGGGCTGCAGTCGTTCCGGGGCAAGTGGGCGGAGCAGCTCTTCGGCCGCTTCTCGTGGCTGGACGTCCCGCTGCCCGACCTCGCGTACGACGCGGTCTGGGCGGGCCTCGTCGGGCTGCTGGTCCTCGCCGGTGCCTGGCTCGCCGTGGGCGCCGTCCGCCGGGTCGTCGCGCTGACCCGACGCCGCCGGACGGCGCCGGCGGCGCAGGAGGGGCCGACGGCCACCCCCGACGGCGAGGACGGGCCGGACCGCGCGGTCGCGGCCACGGCGGCGCCCGGGCCGCTCCCCGACGGCACCCCGCTGCCGGACGGGACCGTGGCGGCCGGCAACGCGCTGCGCGTCTGGATGTGCGCCACGCACCTGGTCGCGACCCTCGCCGTCCTGTACCTCGCGGGCTACCTCTACTTCCGCAGCTCCGGCGTCGACGAGCTCCTGCAGGGGCGCTACCTCCTCATGGCCCTGCCCGCGCTCCTGGCCCTGCCGGCGCTGCTGCTCGAGGGGCTCGTCCCCGCGCGGTCCGTCCGCGTGCGCCGCGTCGTCCTGTGGACGGTCCCGGCGGTCCTGCTCGTCGGGATGTGGGCGCTGCAGGTCGTCGGGCTCGTGTCCGTCGCGGACCGCTTCTACCTCTGACGGCTGCCCCGGGCGACCGCCCTCCCCCGGGGTGGCGTGCCGGTGGCGGCCGTGCCGCGGGTCGCGGCGGACGACGGCGCCGGGCATCTGCGGACGTACCGGACAGGCGGCGCCGACACGCTGCGGGGCGGGATCGGCGCCACGCGGTCGACGGCTACCGTGGGCCGATCCCCCGCTCCCGATCGGAGACCGCAGCATGTCGCGCACGCCACCGCCGCCGCGCACCCCCTCCTCGCCGGAACCCGCCACGACGGCCCCCGTCCGGCGGCACCGGCTCGCCGGCGCGCTGCTGCTCGCGGGGGTGCTGACGCTCGCGGCGGCCTGCACGACGGGCACGCCGGACGATCCCGACGCGTCGACGTCCAGCGCCCCCGGCTCCTCCGGGACCGCAGGCGCGACCGACGGTGCGACGGCCCCGGCCGGCGGCGCGACCCCGGACCCGGGCGGCACGGCCGGCGGTGGCGAGGACGGCGGCAGTGCCGGCGGTGGCGGCGGTGCGGGTGACGGCGACGGCGGTGCAGGTGCCGGCGGTGGCGGCGGTGCGGGTGCCGGTGGTGGCGCCGGTGCCGGTGGTGGCGCCGGTGCCGGTGGCGGCGCGCCCGCGTCGGTGCCGGTCACGCTCACCATCTCCGGGTGGACGGGTGACCGCGCGGTCGTGTCGGGGTACGCCGAGGTCGTCGAGCGCGGCGGCACGTGCCGGGCGACGCTGACGCGCCCCGGTGCCGCGGACGTCGTCGTCGAGTCCCCCGCGGTCGCGGACGTCGCGACCACGTCGTGCAGCGTCGAGGTGCCGGGCGCGCAGCTCGCCGCCGGCGCGTGGACCGTGACGCTGCGGTACACGTCGTCGGCGCACGAGGGCGCCTCCGCGCCCGCGACGCTGGAGGTGCCGGCGTGACGCGCGCCGCCCTGCGCGGGCTCCTGGCCGTCGCGCTCGGGTGCGTCGCCGCGCTCGTCGGCGTGGGCGTCGTCCTCGCGCCGGCACCGCCGGCCGCCGCGGCCGACCTCACGCGGTTCGACCCGGGGTACATCATCAGCGACCAGGCGTTCTGGGCGAGCGGCACCATGTCGCGGGCGGACGTGCAGCGGTTCCTCGACCAGAAGGGCGTCGACTGCGTCCCGGCGGCGGGGAGCACGTGCCTGCGCAGCTACACCGAGACGACGACGTCGCGGGCCGCGACCGCGCGCTGCGCCGCGTACGCGGGCGCGGCCGGCGAGACCGCCGCGGCGATCATCACCAAGGTGGCGGCCGCCTGCGGCATCAACCCGCAGGTGCTGCTCGTGACGCTCCAGAAGGAGCAGGGTCTCGTCACGGCACGCACCGGCAAGCCGGCCTCGACGTACCAGAAGGCGATGGGCTTCGGCTGCCCGGACACCGCCGCGTGCGACACCACGTACTACGGCTTCTTCAACCAGGTGTACTCGGCCGCCGCGCAGTTCAAGAACTACGCCGCGAACCCCGGGCGGTACGCGCACCGTGCGGGGCTGGTCAACAACGTGCGGTTCCACCCGAACGCGGCGTGCGGCACCTCCCCCGTCCTGATCCGCAACCAGGCGACGGCCGGCCTGTACAACTACACGCCCTACCAGCCGAACGCCGCGGCGCTGGGTGCCGGGTACGGCACGGGCGACAGCTGCTCGTCGTACGGCAACCGCAACTTCTACGCGTACTTCACGGACTGGTTCGGCTCGCCCGTCGGCAGCCCGCCGTTCGGGTTCCTCGACTCCGTCGCGGTGTCGGGCGAGCAGGTCACCGCGACCGGGTGGGCCATCGACCCGGACACGGACGCCCCCATCACCGTGCACCTGTACGTCGGCAGCGCGTCCCGGGCCTTCACCGCGAACGTGTCCCGGCCGGACGTCGACGCCGTGCACCGGCGCGGCGACCGGCACGGCTACGTCGCCACCATGCCCTCCCCGCCCGGGCCGCAGCAGGTGTGCGCCTGGGCCATCAACACGGACGCGCTCTCGGGCAACACGCTGCTCGGGTGCACGACCGTGGTGGTCCCGAGCCTCGTGCGCGGCTCCTTCGACACGGCGGTCCCCGACCCCACCGGCATCACCGTGACCGGCTGGACGTACGACCCCGACGCCGTGGCGGTGTCCACGTCGGTCCGCGTCACCGTCGACGGCGTGCCGACGACCGTGCGTGCCGACGTCGCGCGGCCCGACGTCGACGCCGTCCACCGCGTCGGCCCGTTCCACGGGTTCAGCGTCCGCGTGCCCGCCGCCGTCGGCGCCCGCACGGTCTGCGTCACGGGCCTGCGGGCCAGCCCGGGGCCCGAGCGCGACCTCGGGTGCCGCACGGTCACCGTGGTCAACGAGACGCCGCGCGGCTGGCTCGACGACGTCACGGCGACGGGCGCGGACGTCACCGTCAAGGGCTGGGCGTTCGACCCCGACTCGGCCGACCCGATCGCGGTGCACGTCTACGTCGGGTCGGCGAGCTCCGCGCACGTCGCGCAGCTCCCCCGGGCCGACGTGGCCGCCGCGTTCGGGCGCGGGCCGAACCACGGGTTCGAGGTCACGGTGCCCGCCTCCCCCGGCAGGCACGCGGTGTGCGTGTACGCGATCAACACGACGCCCGGGCCGAACCCGCAGCTGGGCTGCCGCACCGTCGAGATCCGCGACCGGGCGCCGTTCGGTTTCCTCGACTCCGTCGACGTCACGTCCTCGGGCGTCACCGTGACGGGGTGGGCCATGGACCCCGACACGCCCGGGCCGGTCGACGTCCACGTGTACGTGGACTCCGCGAGCAAGGCGTTCCGCGCCGACCGGCCGCGCCCCGACCTCGTGCCGGTGCACCGCAACGGCGCCGACCACGGCTACTCGGCCACCATGCCGGCGACCCCCGGTCCGCACCGCGTGTGCGTGCACGCGATGAACGCGAACCCGGGCCCGAACACGCTGATCGCGTGCCGCACGGTGCAGGTGCCCGACGGCACGCCGTTCGGGTTCGTCGACGCGGTCGTCCCCGGCTCGCGCTCGGTGACGGTGTCCGGCTGGGCGATCGACCCCGACACCTCGGCGTCCATCCCCGTCCACGTGTACGTGGGCGCGGCGAGCACGGCCGTCGTCGCGCAGGGCGACCGGCCCGACCTCGCGGGGCCGTTCGGCCGCGGGGCCGCGCACGGCTTCACCGCCACGCTGCCTGCCGAGCCGGGCCCGCAGCAGGTGTGCGTCTACGCCATCAACACCCCGTCCGGCCCGAACCCGCTGCTGTCGTGCCGCACGGTCACGGTGGCCGGCTGAGCCGACCGGCGTCCGGCGGGCCGGGGCCGTCGCGATACCCTGGCGCGGCCGACCCCAGGAGGAGAACAGATGCAGGTGCGTGAGCTCGCCGTCCCCGGTGCGCTGGAGCTGACCCCCCGACAGTTCGGTGACGACCGGGGCGTGTTCCTCGAGTGGTTCCGCGGCGCGGACCTCGCCGAGACGCTCGGCCACCGGTTCGAGCTGGCGCAGGCCAACCTCTCGGTCTCGGCCGCCGGCGTGCTGCGCGGCATCCACTTCGCCGACGTCCCCCCGGGCCAGGCCAAGTACGTGACCTGCCCGAAGGGCGCGGTCCTCGACGTGGTCGTCGACATCCGGGTCGGCTCGCCGACGTACGGGCAGTGGGACTCCGTGCTCTTGGACGACGTCGACCGCCGCGCGATCTACCTGCCCGAGGGGCTGGGCCACGCGTTCCTGTCGCTCGAGGACGGGTCCACCGTCGCCTACCTGTGCTCGGCGCCGTACGCGCCCGGCCGCGAGCACGGCGTGCACCCGCTCGACCCGGAGATCGGCGTCGCGTGGCCGACCACGGGCCGTGACGGGCGTCCGCTGACCCACCAGCTGTCCGAGAAGGACGAGCAGGCGCCGACGCTGGCGCAGGCGCGGGAGCAGGGCCTGCTGCCGCAGCTCGACGAGGTGCAGGCGTACCTCGCGTCGCTCGATGGCTGAGGGCGCCCACGTCGTCGTCGCGGTCGTCGTCACCTACCGCCCCGAGCCGCACGCGCTGCACGCGCTGCTGACCGCGACCGCGCCGCAGGTCGACGCCGTCGTCGTGGCCGACAACGGGTCGACGGGCGGCACGCTCGCCGCGGTCCGCGACGCCGCGGCCGAGGTCGGCGCCGAGACGCTGGAGCTCGGCACGAACCTCGGCATCGCGACGGCGCAGAACCGCGGGTGCGACCGCGCCCGCGCGCTGGGCGCGACGCACGTCCTGCTGCTCGACCAGGACTCGGTGCCCGCGCCCGACATGGTGGAGCGCCTGCTCGTCGCGGCCACGACGTCGACCGACGACGGGCGTCCCGTCGCCGCCGTCGGTGCCGTCGCGCGTGACGACCGGGACGGCGAACCGCCCTTCGTGTACGCCGCGCGCCGCTGGGGCCCGCGCCGCGTGGACCTGCCCGACGTCGACGGCGCCCGGGTCGCCGCCGCGTTCCTCATCGCGTCCGGCTGCCTCGTCGACGTCCGCGCGCTGGACGCCGTCGGGCCCATGCGCGACGACTTCTTCATCGACCACGTCGACCTCGAGTGGGGCGTGCGTGCGCGGGCCGCCGGCTGGCAGCTGCTCGCGGTCGTCGGGGCGGAGCTGCGCCACGAGCTCGGCGAGGCGCCGCGCACCGTGCCGGGGCGCGGGCGCACCGTGCACGTGCAGTCGGTGGTCCGCAACTACTACATGGTGCGCAACACGGTGCTGCTCGTGCGCTCGCCGCTGCTGCCCCCGGCGTGGCGCGCCGGGTACCTGTGGTGGCTGACGAAGTACGTCGGCTACTACGTCGTCGCCGTCGCACCGCGACGCCGTCGCGTCCCGCTGATGCTGCGCGGCGCCCTGCACGGCGCGCTGGGCCGCACCGGCCCGCTGCGCTGACGGCCGCGCCGACCACCTGCGCCGACGGC
>NZ_JBFTEP010000182.1:0-5682 GCF_047229365.1 Cellulomonas pasadenensis
TCGTCCTGCCGTGGGGGCAGCTGCTCGCGATGGTCGGCCTCGCGGCGGTCGTCGGCGTGCTGGCCGCGGTGTGGCCGTCGGCGCCGCGTCGCGAGCCGCCGGTCGGCCGGCGGCGAGGAGCCCGCCGAGCGCGTCGGCGAGGTGGCGCTCGACGAGCGGGACCACCTCGGCGACCGTCACGGTCCGGCCCGCCTCGGCGGACAGCGACGTCACGTCGGCGTCGTCGATGCCGCACGGCACGATGCGCCCGTACCAGCCGAGGTCGGGGCAGCAGTTCAGCGCGAACCCGTGCATCGTCACGCCGCGGGCCACGCGCGCGCCGATCGCGGCGACCTTGCGGGCCCGCCGGGGCACGGGGGTGGTGGCCGGGTCGTCGGCCGGCAGCCACACGCCGCTGCGTCCCTCGACCCGCTCGGTCGCGACGCCGACGTCGGCGCACGTGCGGATGAGCGCCTCCTCGAGCGCCCGCACGTAGCGCACGACGTCGACCGGCTCCGCGAGCCGGACGATCGGGTAGCCGACGAGCTGGCCGGGGCCGTGCCACGTGATCCGCCCGCCGCGGTCGACGTCCACCACGGGCGTGCCGTCGGTGGGGCGGTCGCTGCGGGCCGTGCGCCTGCCGGCCGTGTAGACGGGCTCGTGCTCGAGCAGCAGGACGGTGTCCTCGCGGCTGCCGGCCTCGACGGCCGCGTGGACCTCGCGCTGCAGGGCCCACGTCGGCTCGTACGGCTGGAGGCGGGTGCCGAGCTCGAGCAGGTCGACGCGCATGCCCGTCAGGCTACGCCCGCGCGCGGCGGCTCCTCGGCGGGCGGGTCGGACGCCGCGGCGTCCGGTCGCCCGCCGGGACGGGAGGGCGCCCCGGCGTCGTCGGGCTGCACGACCAGCAGGAGCAGCGTGCGCAGCTCCTCGCGCTGCCGCGCGTCGAGCGCGGCGAGGACGCGGTCCTGCGCGGGGCGGGGGTCGGCCGACGCGACGAAGGCCCGGGTGCCGGCGTCGGTGATCGCGATGACGTGGCGGCGCCGGTCGGCCGGGTCGGGGCGGCGGCTCACGTAGCCGGTGCGCTCCAGGCGGGCGAGCACACGGCTCATCGTCTGCTCGGTGACGCCGCACGCCTCGGCGAGACCGCGCTGCGACATGGGGCCGGCGGCGAGGTGCACGAGCACGGGGTGGCTGGCGTGGTTCAGGTCCCAGGCGGCGAGGTGCGCGTTCCACTCGCGCTCGATGCGGCGAGCGGCGGCGGAGAGCAGCCGGCCGACCGGCCAGTGGTCCTCCACCAGGTCCTGCTGCGTGACGTCCGTCACCGTGCCCCGCCTCTCCGCTTGCCCGGGCACGCTCCGGGACCCATGATGCTCAGCATGCTGAGGAAATCATGGGTGCGCACCCTGGCGGTGGCCGTCGCGCTGCTCGTCTGGCTGGCCGTCGGCGGCGTGGGCGGGATGGCCCAGGGCAGGCTGGCACAGGTGCAGACGAACGACGCGGCGGCGTTCCTGCCGTCGTCGGCCGAGTCCACGCGAGCCGCGGAGGCCTCCCGGGACCTGGTCGACACGCAGACCCTACCCGCGCTCGTCGTGCTCGCCCCCGCCGACGGCGGGCAGGTGACACCCGATCAGCTGGACGCCGTCCGGGAGGTGGCCGCCGCCGTCCCCGACCGTCCCGTCCCGGACGGTGACGGCACGTGGGGCGACCGGCTGACCGGCGACGTCGTGCCCGTCCCGGCCGAGGACGGCGAGGCCGTCCTGGTCGCCGTGCCCCTCGACGCGGACGCCGCGGAGGAGCGCGTCGGCGAGGAGCGCCTCAGCACCCTGCTCGTCGAGGACCTGCGCGACCTCCTCGCCGAGGACCTCGGCGCCACCGCCGGCACGGCCGGGGACCTCGGCCTCAACGCCTGGGTCACGGGGCCCGCCGGCTTCGTCACCGACCTCGGCGCGGCGTTCGCCGGCATCGACGGGCTGCTGCTGCTCGTCGCCCTCGGCGCCGTCCTGCTCATCCTCGTCGTCGTCTACCGCTCGCCGTTCCTGCCCCTCGTCGTCATCGTCACCGCCGTGTTCGCGCTCGCCCTCGCGGGGCTGGTGGTCTACGAGCTCGCCGCGAACGACGTCCTCGTCCTCAACGGGCAGTCGCAGGGGATCCTGTCGATCCTCGTCGTCGGCGCGAGCGTCGACTACGCGCTCCTGCTCGTCGCGCGCCACCGCGAGGAGCTGGGCCGCCACGCGCACCCGGCCGACGCGCTCCGCCGCGCCTGGCGGCGCTCGCTCGAGCCGATCCTCGCCAGCGCCGGCACCGTCGTCGCCGGTGTGCTCTGCCTGCTGCTCTCGCAGCTCGGCTCCAACCGGAGCCTCGGCCCGGTCGCGGCGATCGGCATCGGCGCCGCCGTCCTGTCCGCGCTGACGCTCCTGCCCGCGCTGCTCCTCGTCGCCGGGCGCCGCTCCCGCGTGCTGTTCTGGCCGCGCGTGCCGCAGCACGCGACCGCGACCCCGGCACCCGCGACGCACGGCGCCCACGCGGCCCCCGCCGACGACGCGCTCGACGCCGCCGGCCTGTGGAGCCGCTGGGCGCGCTGGGTCGGGCGGCACGCCCGCCCCGTCTGGGTCGCCACGGGCGTCGGCCTGCTCGTGCTCGCCGCGTTCCTGCCCACCCTGCGCGCCGGCGGCACCAGCCAGACCGACGTGTTCCTCACGCCCGTCGACTCCGTCGCCGGCGAGGAGGTGCTGGCGGACCACTTCCCGGCCGGCGCCGTGCAGCCCGCGACGGTCGTCGTCGACGAGGCCGACGTGGACGCCGTCGTCGCGGCGGCTCAGGACGTGCCCGGGGTCGCGTCCGCCGCGCCGTACACCGGCGCCCCGGCCGGCGCCCCCGGCGGCGACGCGCCCCCCGTGGTCGTCGACGGACGCGCCCGCGTGGACGTCGTCACCGAGGCGCCGTCCGACAGCCAGGAGGCCGTCGACGTGGTCGCCGACCTGCGCACCGCCGTGCACGACGTCGCCCCGCAGGCGCTCGTCGGGGGTGCCGCGGCCGAGACCCTCGACACGCAGCTCGCCGGCGAGCGGGACCTGCGCGTCATCGTCCCCGTCGTGCTGGCCGTCATCCTGCTCATCCTCGTCGTGCTGCTGCGCTCGGTCGCGGCCGGGCTGCTGCTCATGGCGGCCAACGTGCTGTCGTTCGCGGCCGCCCTCGGCGTCGCCGCCATCGTGTTCGACGTGCTCGACCTGCCCGACGCCGACCCCACGGTGCCGCTCTACGGGTTCGTGTTCCTCGTCGCCCTCGGCGTGGACTACACGATCTTCCTCATGACCCGCGTGCGCGAGGAGTCCCTGGCGCACGGCACGCGTGCGGGCATCGTGCGCGGCCTCGCGGTGACGGGCGGCGTCATCACGTCGGCGGGCCTCGTGCTCGCGACGACGTTCGCCGCGCTCGCGGTCATCCCGCTGCTGTTCCTCGCGCAGATCGCGTTCATCGTGGCGCTCGGCGTCCTCATCGACACCTTCGTCGTCCGGAGCCTGCTCGTGCCGGGTCTCGTGCACGACATCGGCCCGCGCACGTGGTGGCCGAGCGCCCTCTCGCGCCGCCCGGAGCACGGCGCGCACGCCGCGGTGGACGACGCCGGGAAGGTCGCGGCGGGCGGCACGCGCTGAGGAGCGCCGCCTAGAGTGACGCGCATGGAGCCGTTGCGCGTCGGACTGGTCGGCTACGGCGGAGCCGGGCGTGGCATCCATGCCCGGCTCCTGCGCGAGACGGGTCACCGCGTCGTCGCGGCGGTCACCCGGGCCCGCGGGGACGACGTGCGCGCCGACTGGCCGGGCGCGCGCGTCGTGCCGGACGTCGCGGCGCTGCTCGACGACGTGGACGCGCTCGACCTCGTCGTCGTCGCGAGCCCGACGGGCGACCACGTCGCGCACACGCGCGCCGTGCTCGAGGCGGACGTGCCCGTGCTGGTGGACAAGCCGCTCGCCACGACCACGGCGGACGCGACGGCGCTCGTCGAGCTCGCGGAGCGGCGCGGGGGCCGCCTCACCGTCTTCCAGAACCGACGGTGGGACCCCGAGCAGCTCACCCTGCGCGCGCTGCTCGACGCCGGCGCGCTCGGGCGCGTGCACCGGTTCGAGCGGCGCTGGGAGCGGTACCGGCCCGAGCCCGCGCACCGGTGGAAGGAGCAGGACACCGCGGCGGGCGGGCTGCTGCTCGACCTCGGTGCGCACCTCGTCGACTCCGCGGTCCAGCTCTTCGGCCCCGTGCGCCGGGTCCACGCGGAGCTGCGCGCGCTCACCACGCCGGCCGTCGACGACGTCTTCCTGGCCGTCGAGCACGCCCCCGGCGCGGACGGGCTCGCCGTCGTGTCGCACCTGCAGGCCGGCGGCCTCGTCGGCGCGCCCGGCCCGCGCACGCGCGTCCTCGGCGAGCGCGGCGCGTACCTGGTGACGAGCTTCGAGGGCGAGCCCACCCCCTTCGCGGTGCTCGACGACGCCGAGGACGCCGGTCGTGCGGCGGGCGACCCGCCGCACGAGGGCTGGCTCGTGCGCGGCGCCGAGCGCACGCCGGTGCCGCGCGCACCGGGTGGGCACGCCGACGTCTACCGCGCCGTCGCGCGCTGGCTGCGCGGGGAGGGGCCCGTGCCGGTCGACCCGTGGGACGCCGTCCGCACGGCCCGCGTCCTCGACGCGGCCGTGCGCTCCGCGGCGGACGGCGTGCCGGTCGTGCTCGACCACGCCTGACCGCCGGCGCCCGGCTGTGGACGGGCGCCGACGCGCCCGCGCCGGTGCCGCTTGGATGGCGCCCGTGCACCCGGCCCTCGTCCCCGACGACGTCACCCGACTGCTCGCCGAGCGCGGCCACCGGGTCGCCGCGGCCGTCGGCACCGACGGCGCGTGGTGGGTCTCGCGGCCGGTCGACGACCCCGACGCCCCGTGGCTCGAGGTGCAGGTCGTGCGCGTGCCCACCGACGACCGGCTGCGCGCGCTCGCGGACGCCCTGGCGAGCGTGGAGCACCCCCACCTCGCGGCCGTGCGGGAGGTCGTCCCGCTGGACGCCGGACGCGTCGCCGTGCTGGCCGCCCACGTGCCCGGCCCGACCCTCGCCGCCGTGCGCGCCACGCGCCCGCCGCTGAGCGACGCCGAGGCCGTCACGGTGGCCGTGCCGGTCGCGCAGGCCCTCGCCGCGCTGCACGCCGCCGGGCTCGCGCACGCCGCGGTCGCCGCCGACCGCGTGGTGCTGCGGCCCGACGGGTTCCCCGTGGTCGTCGACGTCCGCGGCGTGCTCGCGGGCACCGGCACCGCCGACGGCGACGTGCGCCGGCTGATCGCCACCGTGCTCGGCGTCCTCCCGCCGCTCGAGGCGGAGCTCGCCGCCGGGCTGCCCGAGCTCACGCGTCTGCGCGACGCGCTCGAGGCCGTGGCGCGGCGCGGCGCCCCCACGGCGGAGGACGTCGTCGAGGCGGCGTTCGCGGCTGCCGAGCCGGTGCCCGTGCAGATGCCCGACGCGGACGCGCTCGCCGGTGCGCAGGTGGCCATGGACGCCGGTCGTGCCCTGCCGCGCCCTGACGCCCGGCCGGTGGCGGAGCGGCGGCGAGCCCGTGGGCGGCACGGCCGCGTGGCGCGGCACGCGCTCGTCATCGCGGCGGCGGCGTGCGTGGTGGCCGTGGTCGCGGTGGCCGGCACCGCCCTGGTCGCGGGCCGCGAGGGCGCCGCG
>NZ_JBFTEP010000183.1:0-5623 GCF_047229365.1 Cellulomonas pasadenensis
AACATCCGCTACGATGGTGAACGAGCCTCCTGCGGGATGCCGAAAGGCTGATCGAGGATGAGCGTCTGTTCCTTGAGAACTCAACAGTGTGCCAAGTAGTCGATGCCATGGAATTGGTGTCGAGCCCGGATCGACTGTCCGCGCCCCTGTGGGTGGTGGTCCGGGGTAGAGACCAGATGAAGGCCTCACCGTTGGTGTGGGGTTTCTTTGTTGTGTCTGTTGCTTGCCGGGTTTCGGCCTGGTGGGTGGCTGTTGGACATTTACGGAGAGTTTGATTCTGGCTCAGGACGAACGCTGGCGGCGTGCTTAACACATGCAAGTCGAACGGTGAAGGTCAGCTTGCTGACCGGATCAGTGGCGAACGGGTGAGTAACACGTGAGCAACCTGCCCCCTACTCTGGGATAAGCCTTGGAAACGAGGTCTAATACCGGATACGAGGCGCCCGGGCATCTGGAGCGTCTGGAAAGATTTATCGGTGGGGGATGGGCTCGCGGCCTATCAGCTTGTTGGTGGGGTGATGGCCTACCAAGGCGACGACGGGTAGCCGGCCTGAGAGGGCGACCGGCCACACTGGGACTGAGACACGGCCCAGACTCCTACGGGAGGCAGCAGTGGGGAATATTGCACAATGGGCGCAAGCCTGATGCAGCGACGCCGCGTGAGGGATGACGGCCTTCGGGTTGTAAACCTCTTTCAGCAGGGAAGAAGCGCAAGTGACGGTACCTGCAGAAGAAGCGCCGGCTAACTACGTGCCAGCAGCCGCGGTAATACGTAGGGCGCAAGCGTTGTCCGGAATTATTGGGCGTAAAGAGCTCGTAGGCGGTCTGTCGCGTCTGCTGTGAAAACCTCAGGCTCAACCTGGGGCTTGCAGTGGGTACGGGCAGACTAGAGTGCGGTAGGGGTGACTGGAATTCCTGGTGTAGCGGTGGAATGCGCAGATATCAGGAGGAACACCGATGGCGAAGGCAGGTCACTGGGCCGCAACTGACGCTGAGGAGCGAAAGCATGGGGAGCGAACAGGATTAGATACCCTGGTAGTCCATGCCGTAAACGTTGGGCACTAGGTGTGGGGTCCATTCCACGGATTCCGTGCCGCAGCAAACGCATTAAGTGCCCCGCCTGGGGAGTACGGCCGCAAGGCTAAAACTCAAAGAAATTGACGGGGGCCCGCACAAGCGGCGGAGCATGCGGATTAATTCGATGCAACGCGAAGAACCTTACCAAGGCTTGACATGCACCGGTAACACTCAGAGATGGGTGCCCCGCAAGGTCGGTGCACAGGTGGTGCATGGTTGTCGTCAGCTCGTGTCGTGAGATGTTGGGTTAAGTCCCGCAACGAGCGCAACCCTCGTCCCATGTTGCCAGCGGGTTATGCCGGGGACTCATGGGAGACTGCCGGGGTCAACTCGGAGGAAGGTGGGGATGACGTCAAATCATCATGCCCCTTATGTCTTGGGCTTCACGCATGCTACAATGGCCGGTACAAAGGGCTGCGATACCGCGAGGTGGAGCGAATCCCAAAAAGCCGGTCTCAGTTCGGATTGGGGTCTGCAACTCGACCCCATGAAGTCGGAGTCGCTAGTAATCGCAGATCAGCAACGCTGCGGTGAATACGTTCCCGGGCCTTGTACACACCGCCCGTCAAGTCATGAAAGTCGGTAACACCCGAAGCCGGTGGCCCAACCTTTTGGGGGGAGCCGTCGAAGGTGGGACTGGCGATTAGGACTAAGTCGTAACAAGGTAGCCGTACCGGAAGGTGCGGCTGGATCACCTCCTTTCTAAGGAGCATCTGGCATCTGCTCGTGCCTGTCATGGGTGCGGGGTGGGTGTCCAGGCCCATGCCCTCGCCGTTCGTGTGGGGGGTGGTGCTCGAGGGTGGAACATCGACTACGGCCGGCCTGGTGGCTGGTGGGTGCCTAGTACGCCGTGGGGTGTGCGTGGCTCGAGCTTGCTCGGGTGCGTGCGGTCCTTGCGGGAGGGAACGGATGTCCTGCTGGTGCGTGGGTCGGCCTGGCACGCTGTTGGGTCCTGAGGGAACAGCCCGGTTCGGGTGTGTTGCTTCGGGGTCACGAGGGATCCCCGTCGGGGGTGTGTTCGCCGCGTGCGGTGGATCGCCTGAGGGGGTTCGGGTGGGCCTTCGGGTCTGTCGGTGGTGTCGAACCGCTGTGCGCGACGTGGTCGTGGACGGTAGGCGTACCGGGTGCCGGCGGGGTCCGGTGGTTGCTTGAGAACTGCACAGTGGACGCGAGCATCTTTGAATGATCTTTGTGGTCAAGTTTATAAGGGCACAGGGTGGATGCCTTGGCACCAGGAGCCGAAGAAGGACGTAGTAGCCTGCGATAAGCCTCGGGGAGTTGGCAAACGAACCGTGATCCGAGGATGTCCGAATGGGGAAACCCCGCCGCAGTCATGTGCGGTGACCCGCACCTGAATATATAGGGTGCGTGGAGGGAACGCCGGGAAGTGAAACATCTCAGTACCGGCAGGAAGAGATATTCCGTGAGTAGTGGCGAGCGAAAGCGGATCAGGCCAAACCGTGCGTGTGTGAGAGCCGGCAGGCGTTGCACGTTCGGGGTTGTGGGACCCGTCAGTCGGTTCTGCCGAACCGGCAGGGAGTCAGAAAGTCGCGTCATAGTCGAAGGGCATTGAAAGGCCCGGCACAGAGGGTGGTACCCCCGTAGACGAAATGGCGTGGCCTCCCGATGGGGATCCCAAGTAGCTCCGGGCCCGAGAAACCCGGAGTGAATCTGCACAGACCACTGTGTAAGCCTAAATACTACCTGGTGACCGATAGCGGACAAGTACCGTGAGGGAAAGGTGAAAAGTACCCCGGGAGGGGAGTGAAATAGTACCTGAAACCGTGTGCCTACAATCCGTCGGAGCCTCCCTAGCAGGGGTGACGGCGTGCCTTTTGAAGAATGAGCCTGCGAGTTAGTGGTACGTGGCGAGGTTAACCCGTGTGGGGAAGCCGTAGCGAAAGCGAGTCCGAACAGGGCGATCGTAGTCGCGTGCTCTAGACCCGAAGCGAAGTGATCTAGCCATGGGCAGGGTGAAGCGCGGGTAAGACCGCGTGGAGGCCCGAACCCACCAGGGTTGAAAACCTGGGGGATGACCTGTGGTTAGGGGTGAAAGGCCAATCAAACTTCGTGATAGCTGGTTCTCCCCGAAATGCATTTAGGTGCAGCGTCACGTGTTTCTTGCCGGAGGTAGAGCTACTGGATAGCCGATGGGCCCCACCAGGTTACTGACGTTAGCCAAACTCCGAATGCCGGTAAGCCAGAGCGTGGCAGTGAGACTGCGGGGGATAAGCTCCGTAGTCGAGAGGGAAACAGCCCAGACCACCAGCTAAGGCCCCTAAGCGTGTGCTAAGTGGGAAAGGATGTGGAGTTGCACAGACAACCAGGAGGTTGGCTTAGAAGCAGCCACCCTTGAAAGAGTGCGTAATAGCTCACTGGTCAAGTGATTCCGCGCCGACAATGTAGCGGGGCTCAAGCACACCGCCGAAGCTGTGGCATTCACACTCGAGACAAGCCTTCGTGGTTCAGTCGTGTGGATGGGTAGGGGAGCGTCGTGTGGGCGGTGAAGCCGCGGGGGAACCCAGTGGTGGAGCCCACACGAGTGAGAATGCAGGCATGAGTAGCGAAAGACGGGTGAGAAACCCGTCCGCCGAATGACCAAGGGTTCCAGGGCCAGGCTAATCCGCCCTGGGTAAGTCGGGACCTAAGGCGAGGCCGACAGGCGTAGTCGATGGACAACGGGTTGATATTCCCGTACCGGCGAAGAACCGCCCATACCGAGCCCGGTGATGCTGACCGTCCGAGCCGGTGCACCGTCCCTTCGGGGACACCGCACCGGGGAGCACGGGACCCGAACCGGTAGTAGGTAAGCGTGTTAACAGGGGTGACGCAGGAAGGTAGCCCAGCGTGGCGATGGTAGTCCACGTCCAAGGCCGTAGGGCGAGGTGTAGGCAAATCCGCACCTCACATAGCCTGAGAACCGACGGGTACCGCGTATGCGGGAAATGGGTGATCCTATGCTGCCAAGAAAAGCCTCGACGCGAGGTTCTAGCCGCCCGTACCCCAAACCGACTCAGGTGGTCAGGTAGAGAATACCAAGGCGATCGAGAGAATCGTGGTTAAGGAACTCGGCAAAATGCCCCCGTAACTTCGGGAGAAGGGGGGCCTCAAGCGTGTACCGGCTTGCCCGGGAAGCGTGGAGGGCCGCAGAGACCAGGGAGAAGCGACTGTTTACTAAAAACACAGGTCCGTGCGAAGTCGCAAGACGATGTATACGGACTGACGCCTGCCCGGTGCTGGAAGGTTAAGAGGACGGGTCAGCCGCAAGGCGAAGCTCAGAATTTAAGCCCCAGTAAACGGCGGTGGTAACTATAACCATCCTAAGGTAGCGAAATTCCTTGTCGGGTAAGTTCCGACCTGCACGAATGGCGTAACGACTTCTCCGCTGTCTCAACCGCGAACTCGGCGAAATTGCACTACGAGTAAAGATGCTCGTTACGCGCAGCAGGACGGAAAGACCCCGGGACCTTTACTATAGCTTGGTATTGGTGTTCGGTGCGGCTTGTGTAGGATAGGTGGGAGACTGTGAAGCCGGCACGCCAGTGTCGGTGGAGTCAACGTTGAAATACCACTCTGGTCGCTCTGGACATCTAACCTCGGTCCGTGATCCGGATCAGGGACAGTGCCTGGTGGGTAGTTTAACTGGGGCGGTTGCCTCCTAAAATGTAACGGAGGCGCTCAAAGGTTCCCTCAGCCTGGTTGGCAATCAGGTGGCGAGTGCAAGTGCACAAGGGAGCTTGACTGTGAGACTGACAGGTCGAGCAGGGACGAAAGTCGGAACTAGTGATCCGGCGGTGGCTTGTGGAAGCGCCGTCGCTCAACGGATAAAAGGTACCCCGGGGATAACAGGCTGATCTTGCCCAAGAGTCCATATCGACGGCATGGTTTGGCACCTCGATGTCGGCTCGTCGCATCCTGGGGCTGGAGTAGGTCCCAAGGGTTGGGCTGTTCGCCCATTAAAGCGGTACGCGAGCTGGGTTTAGAACGTCGTGAGACAGTTCGGTCCCTATCCGCTGCGCGCGCAGGAAACTTGAGAAGGGCTGTCCCTAGTACGAGAGGACCGGGACGGACGAACCTCTGGTGTGCCAGTTGTTCCGCCAGGAGCACGGCTGGTTGGCTACGTTCGGAAGGGATAACCGCTGAAAGCATCTAAGCGGGAAGCCTGCTTCAAGATGAGGTTTCCACGCCCTTCGGGGTGAGAGGCTCCCAGCTAGACCACTGGGTAGATAGGCCGGATGTGGAAGGCAGGACGAAAGACTGCCGCAGCTGACCGGTACTAATAAGCCGACAACTTGACTCACTTCATTCTTTGCTACGCGTCCACTGTGCGGTTCCCGAGAAACCAACGGGCCACCATGCCTGATTGACAATCTCGACAGTGTTACGGCGGTCATAGCGAAGGGGAAACGCCCGGTCCCATTCCGAACCCGGAAGCTAAGCCCTTCAGCGCCGATGGTACTGCACTCGCCAGGGTGTGGGAGAGTAGGACGCCGCCGGACAACCATTCCACGAAGGCCCACCCGACACCGGGTGGGCCTTCGTGCGT